>JAPKBO010000069.1 GCA_028823395.1 Planctomycetota bacterium
TAGACGGCGATGCGACCTTCCTTGCCCTTGTCCAGCCCGTAGGCCAGGGTGGCGGCAGTGGGCTCGTTGATGATGCGCTCCACGGTCAGCCCCGCGATGGCGCCGGCATCCTTGGTGGCCTGGCGCTGGGAGTCGTTGAAGTAAGCCGGCACCGTGATGACGGCGCGATCCACACTCTCCCCGAGGTAGGCTTCCGCAGCCTCCTTGAGGTTGGTGAGAACCATCGCGCTAATCTCGGGCGGGGAGTAGTCCTTGCCATCGATGGACACCTTGACCAGATCATCAGGACCACCGGTCAGTTCGTAGACCACCATGCGCTCCTCGTCGTCCACCTCGTGGTGACGGCGACCCATGAAGCGCTTGATGGAGGCGATGGTCTTGAGGGGGTTGGTCACGGCCTGGCGCTTGGCCGGGGCACCCACAAGACGCGCGCCATCTCCGGTGAAGGCCACCACCGAAGGGGTGGTACGCGCTCCCTCAAGGTTGGTGATCACGATGGGCTCGCCGCCCTCCATGACCGCCACGACGGAGTTGGTGGTGCCTAGGTCGATACCGATGATCTTGCTCTTACTCACGCGGATGTCCTCATCTTCAAAATGCAGGGGGGCCTGGGGATGTCCCAGGGAGACAGGTCACTAGGAACAAACGCCGTGCCATGGGAGCATGGACGCCGTAAGTCTATTTCTATACAAGGCTTAGAGCACAAAGTAGGTCGGCGACCGGGGAGCAGATGCGCCAATTTGGCAGCCCCACCTGACGCCCCCCTTCCAATCTGCCCAAATGGCAGCGCGCCGAAGCCCCCCCTACAGCCCGTACTCCTTGAGCTTGCGGTAAAGGGTGCGCTCACCGATGCCAAGCACCTCAGCTGCCTGAGCCCGGTTGCCGTCCATCAAGTCGAGGTTGACGCGGATCAACTCCTCCTCCACATCCTGCAAGGAGCGCCCGGCGAGGACCGCGCTTCCGCTAGACGCCTGATCATCCCCACCGCGCACGGGCACCGGCAGGTCCTCCAAGCCGATCGAACCGTCGCGACACAAGAGGACCATGTTCTCAACGGCGTTACGCAGCTCGCGCACGTTTCCGGGCCAGCCATAGCGGCTCAACACCGCGCGCGCCTCCGGGCTCATACCGGTGATCGTCCGGCCGTGCTGCTCGGACAGTTCGGAGACGAAGTGATCGAGCAGCAAAGGCAAATCGCCCGGTCTATCCCGCAAGGGCGGGAGCTCAAGAGTAACCACCTGCAGGCGGAACAATAGATCCTGTCGGAACTCACCCGCTTCGACCATGGCTTGCAGGCTTCGGTTGGTCGCGGCCACGAGACGTATATCCACCTTCTCGGGATCGTTTCCGCCGACCTTGGTCACCTCGCGCTCTTCCAACACACGCAGCAGCTTGGCCTGAGTAGCCAGGGGCATATCCCCCACCTCGTCGAGGAAGAGAGTGCCTCCGTCGGCGTGGGCCACCTGCCCCTTCTTCTCACCCACGGCCCCGGTGAAGGCGCCCTTCACATGACCAAAGAGCTCGGACTCGATGAGGCCCTCCGACAGGGCTGCGCAGTTAACGGCCACAAAATTGCCAGCGCTGCGGGGTGAATTCTGGTGAACAGCCCGAGCCACGAGTTCCTTGCCCGTGCCGCTCTCACCCAAGATCAGGACGGTGGCATTGGACGGAGAGACCTGAGCCAAGATCTCAAACACCCGCTGCATGGGAGCTGAGTTGCCTAGTATTCCCTCGAACCCGAAGCGCTTGTCGATCTGCCGCTGCAAGTCGATGTTACGGCGCTGCAACTCCAGGTTGTCCCGACGCAGGCGGATCTTCTCGATCACCCTCTCAAGAATCGTACGCAACTCCACTAGGTTGATGGGTTTGGCCAGATAGGTCTCAGCCCCATGCTGCATGGCATCACGAGCGGTTTCCCACGAGGCGTGCCCCGTCAACATCAGCACCGCCGCATCCGGCGCAAGGGTTTGAGCCTCCTTCAAGACATCCAGACCCGAACGGTCAGCCATGACCAGATCTGTCAGAACCACGTCCCAGTGATCTTTCGCGAGAGCCTCGATTCCCGCTTGGCCCGAGTGCACGGCCCGACACTTGTAGCCCCCCATCTTCAGGGCATCGGCGAGAGTCTCGGCGTGGTCTTGATCGTCGTCGACGATCAAGATGCGCATGGGGGATTCGTCGGTCATGAGTCCGTAGGTGATGCGGGCGAGGGGGCGTCTTCCACGGGGCCCTCCGCCGGATTTGGCTGGGAGCGGGTCAACTCCACAAGCAGGGGCAGGCGAATCGTAAAGCGTGTGCCGCGCCCTTTCTCGGAGACGAGCTGAATCGTGCCTTCGTGTTCGGAGATAATACGCTGGACGGTGGCCAAACCGAGGCCGGTGCCTCCGCGCTTGGTCGACCAATACAGACTGAAGCACCGCGCACGCTCGTCCTCATCCATCCCGACCCCGGTATCGGTGAGTGAGAGATCCACCCAGCGACCCTGGCGGGCGATGTCGACGATCAACTCCCCACCACCGAGCATGGCCTGACGCGCGTTGACCATCAGGTTAATCAGAGCCTGGCGAAAGGCCCCTTCGTCGAGCATGGCCAGGGGCAGATTGGCCGGCAGGTTGGTATGCACGCGGATGTCGTGGGCCTCGTGCTCGGGCTCCTGGAATTCAATCACTTCCCGCACGAGGGCCAAGATGTCCACGGGCGCGCGGTTGATCTCTCCCCCACGCGCAAATCGTAGGAAGTCGTCCAGGATGCCATCGAGGCGGACGACCTCGCGTTGCAGAGTGGCCAGGCGTTTGAGACTGCGTCGCTCCCGGGGATCGGGCGCGGGCGGTTCATCACCGCGCGCCCCGGACCAGTCCTCCTCCAGCAGGGTGAGGTTCATGGCCATGGTCGACAGAGGGTTCTTGATCTCGTGGGCGAGTCCTCTGGCCAAATGGGTCAAGAGGTCCTCTTCCTCAGGAATCACGCTCTCGCTGTGGTGTTCGTCCATGGGATTGCGCCCAGCCCGTTGGGGGCCGGGACGCGAGGCGATAGGCTACCAAGGTCTTGGGGCCCTGACGCCCCCACCCATGGCCCTGCCCTCCATCCTTCACCTGCCCGATGCACAAAGCCCCGGCGAACTGCCGCAGGAGCTTGTCCAACGAGTCCAGGAGGCACTCTCGACGGGCGAGTTGGTGGCCTTCCCCACGGAGACGGTGTACGGACTCGCAGCTCGGGCAGATAACCCGGCGGCCATCAAGCGGCTGCAAGCCGTCAAGGGCCGCTCACACGAGGCTCCCTTCACGTGGCACGCCAGCTCGGCACAACAGGCACTGAAAGGGGACGTCCCCTTGGGAGCCCTAGTGCGGCGTCTGACTGATCGTTATTGGCCGGGTCCCCTGACCCTGGTGCTCCCCCACGTCCCCGATGGACTGGAGCCGGTAGCCCAAGATGGCTGGCTGGGCGTGCGGGTTCCCGCCCACGGTGGAACGCGCTCTTTGCTCGACGGCCTCCCCTTCCCCGTAGTGGTGAGTAGCGCCAACGCCAGCGGAGAGGAACCGCTCACCAATGCAGCAAACGTGGCGAACCAATTTGGAAGCCAGCTCAACTGCGTCTTGGATGGCGGCCCCTCTCCTCTGGCCATGAGCTCAAGCGTCCTGCGCCTTGGGCCCGGTCGGTTCGACCTTCTGCGGGAGGGATGCCTGAACACCCAAGATCTGCGCCGAACGGCCGGACTAAGCCTGCTGTTCGTGTGCACGGGCAACACCTGCCGCAGCCCCATGGCTGAAGGACTGGCACGCCACCTGATCGCAGAGCGCCTCGGATCTCCGGACCTGTCCAGGTTCGGTTTTGATGTGCAATCAGCCGGAGTGTTCGCAGGCCCCGGCAGTCCCGCTTCCCAGGAAGCAGTCGACCTCTTGCAGCCGCGCTCCATCGACCTCAGTGACCACCACTCCCAGCCCGCTGCAGAGCCTCTCCTGGAAGAGGCCGATCGCATCTACTGCCTTACCCGCGACCATCGCAACATGCTGGCCGAGCGGTCTTCCAAGAAGGCGCAACTTCTCGACCCCAAGGGCGAGGACATCCCGGACCCCATCGGAGGCGGACGCGCGGTCTACGCAGCGTGCGCAGAGAAGATCGAGGCCTGTCTACGTGAACGCATGGAGGAGTGGGTCTAGAGACCCGCCCCTCACCTCTCCCGCGACGACGTCAGACCCGGAAAACGAAGTCCCAACTGTTGGGCACGCTGGCCCTGGGGCGTCTCCAGGACCCGTGGGCAGAGCCCCAGAGCCCTCTCCCAAGCGCGCAAGGCGAGCTCGGCGCTCCCCAGACGCTGGGCCACCAAAGCCATGAACAAATGCAGGTCGGCGCGCTCAGGGCGCATTTCGATGGCCGTGGTCAGCTTGGCCAAGGCCTCGGAGTCGCGACCAGCAGCCAGATCCTTGACGCCCCCCGTGCGCATGGCGTCGAACTTCACCTGGCGACGGAACTGCTGCACTTCCGGATCGTTCCCGTCCCCAAGGCGCGCCAGCCAAACATCCAGCGCGGCCCCCGGCCCCTCGCCCGCAACAGACAGGCCCCGGCGCTCCAGGTCCCAGCGCCGCCAGGCTTCACGCGCATGGTGCAAAGTTCGGACCTCTTCCAGGCGCTCCATGCCAGCGGCCCCCGCAGTCACCATCCATGCACTGGGCGGCAGCTCCTCAAGGGTTCGAAGTCGGGCCAAGTTGAGCGGCAGGTCCGCTAACTGCTGAGCCCCCGTACGCTTGCTGCGATACACGATCCAGGGGTCCCGGTCGGTCAGAGGTCGAGGCACCTCGGGCCACGCAGTCCCGCCGGTAATGTAGCGCGCTAGAACGCCTGCCGGATCTTCAAGCCCCAGCGGAGCCAACACGCCGTGTAGCTTGCTCGACGCCTGGGGAAAGCGCGCCGGATCCAGGGCGGGTTCCGTGTCCGATCCCAACAGGACAACCTGGGTGCCGAACAAGAAGACACCACTCCAGGAAAACGAATCGCAGAAGGCACTGAGCACCGCATCAAAGGTCGCGGGCTGCAGCGCATGAGGCGGCACCCACTGACAGAGCAGGCCACCCGGCGCCAGCGCATTACGCGCAATAGCGTAGAACTCGGGCGTGTACAGGTGCACGGCAAAGGGTGAGTCCGGCAGGAGCGGCTCCATGGTGATCACGTCCCACGCATGGTCCGCGAGCAGTAGGGTGCGACGGCCATCGTCAAGGTGAAGCACGACCCGGCCATCGCCATCATCGGGGTCTAGGAGGCCCGGCAATCCCTCCGCCGCAACGCCTCGGTTGACCTCTTCAAAAAAGGGAGCCGCCTCGATCACGGCTGAAGAAATCTCAAGCAGATCGATGCGCTGCACTATCGGGTGCACGGAAACGGCGCCAGCTGTGGTACCGGTGCCGAACGCAAGCACGGCAACGCGCACGGGGCGCGGATGCAAGAGCAGCGGCAGGTGACCGAGCACGCGCATGTAGAGGTAGTCATCCCCCACAGCCGTAGCGCGGAAATCATCCGTGAGCAAGGTGCGCTCTCCTCGCACTCCGTCGTTCACCACACTCACCGCAAAATGTTCGTCCTCCTCAAAAGAGAGGATCTCGAAGGCCGGGTTGGAGAGTGCCTTGGCGGCGAGTACGGGTTCGGGAGCCAGGAAACCCACGGCCAGGACAGCCAGAGCTACGGCACTCACAAGCGCCTTCGCCTGCCGAGAGGGTCCCGTGAGGAGCAGAGCAGCAGGCAAGGCCAAGGCACCAAGGACTCCCAGGGAAGCCGCTGTCCCCAGCGAGGGGAGCAGAGCCCAGTGCAGGAGCGGCACGCCGAGCATCGCCCCCCAGGCCTCGTGCAGGAGCAGGTCACCCAATCTTCGTCCACTCTCGCCCCCGGAGAGCGAACGGTGGAGAATCGGGATCACGGCGCCCAGGGGCAGGAGGGCAGGCCCCAGGAGGACCAGCGCTGCCAGGCTGTCCATCCAGCCCCGCTCGAATCCCGTGTTGCTCCAGGGGCACAGAATCCATGCGGAGCCGAGAGAAGCCAGGGGCAGGAGAGCCAGAGGGCCGCGGGAATCGTGAGGAAGAAACCGCGGCAGGAGAGCTGCGCCCAGGGCCAAGGCGGTGAGGGATCCGCACAGCACCGCTGTCACTGCCGGCTGCAGTCCACCGAGCCAGACCGCGCCCAGGCGAAATCCAGCCCACTCGATCCCCGCCAACCAGGCGGTGACAAGCGCCGCCACACAGCCAATGCGCAGGGGAATGGCAGACCCTTTGGAGGCGCTGGGTCCGGCCGAAGCTACGGGACCCGCGCCCAGATAACCCAGACCACCCGCAATCAAGGAGAGCGCTCCGGCGCACAGGGCTGCGGTGGCCCGGGAGTGGCTGGCAGCGAGATCGAATCCGATGTAGCGAGCGGCGACCACCGCGGCAGCCAGGTTGGCTGCGAAGAGCCAAGAAACGTCGCGTGCTCCTCCGCGCGATGTCGACCAGCTGCGGGCCAGCAGTGGGAGGAACGCACCTTGTGGCAAGGCGGCCAGCAGAATCAACGCGACGCCTGCCACGCCCCACAACGGAGGCGCTAAAGCCCCTCCCGCGCACATGTGTATACCAATGAATGCCAGGGGGATTCCTGCGCCAGCCAAGACCCCCACACACACAAGTCCGTGAGGTGCTCGCGACGCTGGCGAACGGCCGGCGATCCACGCTCCAAGCGCCCAGCCGGCGATCCAAAGACATAAGCCCAAAGCAGCCGCGCGCCCTTGTCCCACTAGTAGACCCAGTGAGGAGATCAGGAGACTCTCACCCGCCAAGCCTCCCGCACCGGCAAGAGCGGCAGAGAGAAGTAGAAGCGGTTTACGTTCGATGCGAGTCATCGGGCATCAGATCGCCATGCACGCAACTAGGGTCGACTCGACCAAGGCAGACTCACCCCGCATTCTGCGCGAGCACCTGATGAGCCGCCTGCGGATCGGCGGCCCCAAGCAGAGCACCGCGAACGTCTTCCTTGGACAGGACACGCGCCACGTCGGCGAGGGTACGGATATGCAGAAGCTTCTCGGCGCGCGGGATCACGAGCAGGACCACGAGGCGCGCAGGTTGACCATCAATGCTCTCGAATGCCAAACCCTCTTCACGGGTCACAACCCCCATGCACGCCAACACAGAATCCAATTCGTCGACGGCGGCGTGCGGGATGGCGATACCGTTCTCCATTCCCGTGGACATGGAGCGCTCCCGCGAGAGGACGGCCTCGAGGACATCTTCGAACTGAGATTCGTCGAGTTTGCCAGCAGTCACCAAGTGCCGTACGAGGCCCTGAATCGCCTCCCACTTATCGGTGGGGTCGAAGTGCACGAGGAGATCCTGTGCCTCAAAGAGTTCATCGAGGAGCATGGGCGCGCAAGGATAGCCCGAGCAGGGTTTGGCGTACTAGTGCTTTCGGCTCCGGAAAGAGGGCCGGGGGCCCCGGGGAGGGCCTCCCGGGCCAGGGCAGGAATCGTCCCTGGCCGGGAAGACCCGCTGGTCTGGTGCGTCTTCTAACCTGTACCAGACCACACGACTCAGTTTGACTTGGGCCCCCACGGTGCCTAGAGTGCCGCCCGGAACCGGCCGAGTGGGCCCTAACTCCCGCAGAATCAACGAGATAGAGCTTCTACCCCTTCTTCCGAGTCGCCCCTGACCCGCCTCGGGCTGCCAGAGCAACCAAGATGATCGCCACCCTCCTTAGTCTTCCGCTGATCCTTCCGGCCGCCAATCCAGTTCCCGCACTGGTGCTCCCCTCAGCTGCCTCCGCAGAAGCACTTCGCGGACCCGCCGTGCTGCAGGAGGACCCGCCCACACCGCCCATCCAAGAACTGGACGATGACAATTTCCTGCTGACCTTCGCCGCAGGGGGTACTGGCAAAGACGACGGCATGACGCTGGAGGACTTTGTGCAGACCTGTCAGACCGTGACGGGCATCACGTTCACCTACGACACAGAAACCCAGGGCTACCTGAGTAATGCCAAGGTGCTCTTGATCGGATCCAAGAAGGTTCCGAAGAAGGATTTCTACAACTTCTTCCAGATCCTCTTGGTCATCAACAACTTCGTCTGCACGCAGGTTGGACCCGAGCCCATCTCGGTGATCGAAATTACCAGCTTGGACACCGGAGCTCGCAGCACCATCAAGTCGGCTAGCACCTACGTCGACCCCGAGAATCTTTCCAAGTACGAGAACCAGCCGGCCACGCTGATCACCACCGTCATCCATCTGCCCAACACGGACGTACGGCAGGTCACGACGGCCTTGCGCCAGATGTTCCCGGACCCGAACACCCAATCCATGCTGCCCGCCGGCAACACGAACTCAGTCGTGCTCATGGGATTTGGAACGAACGTTGTCTCGATTGCGCGCATGCTGACCATTGTGGACAACGCTTCGAAGGTCGATCCGGTCGTGCCTCAATTCGAGGTCATTCCCCTGGAGTACGCGGCTGCCGACGAGATCGCCAGCACCATCGAAGAGCTCCTCGAGGCCTCGCGCCGAGCGGCTCAGAGCAACGCCCGCGGTCAGCAGCCCGCCCAGGGCGCCACGGGCCAACTCCAGCGTGGGCAGACTGAGGCGAAGATCATGGTCAATCCCCGGACCAATTCCCTGCTGGTGATGGCCATGCCCGAAGACATGCCCTCCATCAAAGACCTCATCGCGCGCCTGGACGTCGACATCGTTGAACGGGAGCGCACGTATCACGTGTACCCCCTGGAGAACGTCGCAGCCCTGGAGACGGCAGAGACCCTGAACAAGTTCCTGCAAGACGCCGCCCGTATGGATCAGGCCCGAGGGGCCCAGAACCAGAACCAAAACCGGAGCGGAGCGGGCGCTGCGGAGTTCGTCGTGGTGGAAGACGTACAGACCAACTCGCTGTTGATTGCGGCCAGCCGGTCGCGCTACGAGGAGCTAATAACGCTCGTGAAACGCCTCGACCAGAGGCAAGATCAGGTCTTGATCGAGACGGCTCTCATCGAGCTATCCGGGCGCGACATTCTGAACATCGGGGTGGAGTTAGGCCTCGCCGACATTCCTGGGATTGGCGATAACGGAGGCTTTGGCCTGACCAACTTCGGGCTCTCCACTCTGGCCGACACGGACAACGATGGTATCCCCGACACAAAGGTCCCCAACTCCATCAATGGAATCACCGCCGGCATCCTCGACGGAGATGACTTCTCCATGCCGGTCCTGCTGAACCTACTTGAAGAGAAGCGCAACTCTAATGTGCTCAACGTGCCCTCGGTCCTGGTCAACAACAATGGCAACGCGACGGTGACGACGCTCGATGAGCAGCCCACAACCACCATCACCGCCTCGGGCGGTATTGGCGGCCAGACCCAGGAGAACTTCGCCAACTACGAGTCGGCCGGTATCACCATGCAGATCTCGCCCTCGATTAGCGCCTCGCGCTACCTGCGCCTGGGTATTTCACTCGAGGTTTCCACCTTCATCGGTGCGATAGGAGGACCGGTTCCACCGGCTCGGGTGACGCGCACCATCGAAACGACCGTCAATGTCCCTGACGGCGACACGATGGTCATCGGCGGCATTATTGTGGACAACACAAACGTCACCGAGACCCAGGTGCCCTTCCTGGGAGACCTGCCCATTATCGGGCGTCTGTTTGAGAACAAGGCTTCCACGGTGGACCGCACGGCTCTGTATTTCTTCGTGACGCCACACATCCTCCAGGACGTGGCCTTCGCAGACCTCGCGGAGATTTCCTACCGCAAGAAGCTCGAGGCCGCCAACACCATCGGGTTCGAACGTCTACGCCAGATCGACCCCAACTTCGGACCGGACGGCAACGACCTGGACCTATCCGGCTTCGACGTTCCCCTCTACTCGCCCCCTGTGCGCGGCGTGGAAGTTTCCCCCGCAGAGCTCGGCCTTGACCCCGAACGCACGCGCGAGCTACTCGAGAAGGGATCCAAGAAGGGTGATGCCAGTGATGCCGCCGGTGAGGCTTCTGGCGATGGAGCAAAAGAAAATGGTTAGCCTCGGCGACCTGCTCATTGAAGCGGGACTGGATAAAGGGCGGCTCGATGAGTGTCGCACCCTGGCCGCAACCACAGGCGAGTCCCTAGATCAGGTGGTCCTGACCAAGGACTACCTGGCTGAGGACCTAGTCCTTCAGGTCTACGCCAAGCACCTGGGCTACGAGTTCCGCGAGGTGCTGGAAGGCACGAAGGTCCCCACCGATTTCGTGGACCGGGTCCCGGTTCACTTCGCCCGCAACTACAACCTGGTGGCTCTCGGACCGGGGGACGACGGAATCCTGCGCGTAGCCACGTGCAAGCCCCTCGACCCCCACCCCATGGACGACCTGGCGGCCATGCTGGGCGTGGAGGTGGATGCGGTCCTAGCTCCACGACTGGAGATTACGAGCCTGATCGCGCGCGCCTACCGGCACAAAGCAGACGGAGTCGATGAGGCCTTGGATGCAGTGGCCGAAGACGCCGACATCCAATCCATGGCGGCCGAATTGGAAGAAGCCGAGGACGTACTCGACGTCTCCAATAAGGCGCCCATCATCAAGCTGGTCAACACCATCTTGTTCCAGGCCCTGAAGCTGCGCGCCTCCGACGTCCACTTTCAGAGTTTCCCGGACCGCATGCAGGTTCGCTTCCGAATCGACGGGATCCTGTATGACATGGATCCTATTCCGCGCAAGGTGCAGGACGCGATGACCTCACGCGTCAAGGTGATGGGCAAGATGGACATCGCCGAGCGCCGCCTGCCCCAGGATGGCCGTGCCACCATTCGTATCGGGGACGGCGAGGTCGACGTGCGTATCAGCTCCATCCCTACCACTCACGGCGAGCGCATCGTGATGCGCCTGCTGGACAAGACAGCCAAGCTCTACCGGCTGGATGAGATCGGCCTTTCTAAAGACAACCGCGCCATCATCCGCGAGTACCTGTCTTACAACCACGGGATCATCCTGGTCACCGGACCGACGGGCTCGGGCAAGACCACGACCCTGTACGCATCCATGTCGGAGATCGACACGACCCAGAAGAACGTTTTGACCATCGAGGATCCGGTGGAGTACTCCCTGGGCGGCATCAGTCAGGTGCAGGTGAACACCAAGAAGGGCCTAACGTTCGCTGCCGGCCTACGCTCGTTCCTGCGCCAGGATCCGGACGTGATGATGGTCGGCGAAATCCGCGACCTGGAGACGGCCGAAGTGGCCATCCGGGCAGCCCTCACCGGGCACCTGGTCTTCTCGACGGTGCACACTAACGATGCCCCCTCCACCATCACACGCATGATCGATCAAGGCGTCGAGCCCTATCTCGTCGCCAGCTCCCTGGTCCTGATCATCGCCCAGCGCCTGGTCCGAACCGTCTGCAAACACTGCAAGGAGCAAGCCCCCATCGACGCGGAGTGGGAAGCCAAACTGCAGAAGGTGGGACTGGACCCCTCACGACTGAATGGCACCGTGGCCATCGGACGCGGCTGCGACGAGTGCTTCCACTCGGGCTACTCGGGGCGGACAGCTATTTACGAATTCCTGCCCGTAGATCAAGACCTGCGCACGCAAGTCATGGGCGGTGCCACCGCCAGCGAGATCAAGCGTTCAGCAGCCCAGCGCGGCATGATCAGCCTGCGGGCCGATGGCCGCGACAAGATTTGCGAAGGAGTGACGACACCTGACGAAGTCTTGCGGGTCACTCAACTGGATGTGGACTAGTCCTTCAGATTGACGTCGGCGTGCATCCCGCTTCCTAGAACAATGCCCATCTACGAATACAAGGCCTTCGCCTCAGGCGGCAAGACGAAGTCCGGCATCATTGATGCCGACACGGAGCGCGATGCCCGCTCCAAGCTGCGCAAGGACGACCTCCTCGTCACCCAGCTCACCGAGACGCGTGGCGGCAAGAAGCTCAAGAGGGCCAAAGCGGGAGTCAAAGGTCCCGGCTTTCTGGCCCGCCTCTCCGAGAAGCGCAAGAGTGGACGCGGCCCAGGCCCCCGTGAAAGCGAAATCATCGGGGGCGTCACCCGTCAGTTGGCAACCCTCATCGGCTCGGGCATCGCACTCAACGAGGCCCTCAACGCCATCGTGGATCAAGCCGAGAACCGGCAGCTGGAGACCATGTTCCGGCAGATCCGCGAGAGCATCCAGCAAGGCCTGAGCTTCGCGGATGCCCTCGGACAGCATCCCGGCTGGTTCAGCGAGTTGTACATCAACATGGTGCGGGCGGGACAAGCAGCGGGAAACCTAGACATCGTCCTCTCCCGCATCGCGGACTACATGCAGGCCCAACGCGCCCTGCGTCGCAAGATCACAGGCGCCCTTCTTTATCCGACCATGATGGTCAGCCTGGGTTTCCTGGTGGTGACCGTCCTCATGACCAAGGTGGTCCCCGAGATCACAGGGATGCTACTGGACCAGGGCAAAGCTCTGCCCGCTGCCACTCAATTGCTGGTCAATGTCTCGGGTTTCTTCCAGGCCTACTGGTGGGTGGTCTTCCTCGGAATTGCCGGGGCGTCCGCCACCATCGAGAGGGTCTACAAGACTAATCCCGCAGGGCAGCTAGCCATCGACCGTGCCCTGCTCAAGGTCCCTGTTCTGGGCGAACTCCTACGCAAGGCGGCCGTGGGACGCTTCACGCGAACTTTATCCACGCTTTTACAATCAGGCGTGCCCGTGATCCAGGGCCTCGAAATCACCGAGAAGGTGGTAGGCAACAGGGTCATCGCGGACGCAACAGGCATGATTCGCACACGCGTACTGGAGGGGACGGATATCTCCAGTCCGCTCAAGAGCAGTGGGGCTTTCCCCACCGTGGTAGGCTATATGGTGGCCGTGGGTGAACAATCAGGTGAGTTGGAGCAGATGCTGGACCGCATCGCGACGGCTTACGACGAAGAGATTGATGTGGTCACCGAGCGCCTGACTTCTCTGCTGGAGCCCATCATGATCGTCTGCTTGGCGGTCGTGGTCGGCTACATCGTCTACGCCATCATCCAACCCATCCTTGAGATCGGAAACATTTGAAGCCGAAGGCTCCATCCCCATGAAACAATTCAAGCCCAAGACCCAAGGGGGTTTCACCCTCGCCGAGCTCATGGTCGTCATCGTGATCATCGGACTTCTCGTCACCGTGGTGGCACCCAACGTTTTCCAACGTCTCGGCACGGCCCGCAGCAGTAAGGTCAAGGCCGACGTCCGCGCCCTAGACGAAGCGGTCACGATGTACATCATGCAGAACCAGGGGCGCCTCCCGGAGAGCCTCGAAGAACTGGTTGAAGAGGACATCAACGGCAACACCTACATCAAGCAGACGACCGTACCCAAGGATCCCTGGGGGTTTGAGTACCGCTTCGAGACTCTTGGCAGATCCAAGTACCGCATCTGGACCGACGGTGCGGACAATGCACCCGGTGGAGAGGGCGAAGATCGGGATTACGACACGGAGATGCTCAAAGCAGAGTGACCGGGCGCTGAGCCCTTGCGGCTCTTGCCGATCCTCAGTCAGTGATGGTTCACCTCACCCACCAGCCAACGGGACAGCCCCACTCGACCTCCCCCACCGGAGTCGCCGAGGATACGGGCAGGTGTCTCCGCCGAGGCGGGTTTACCCTTGTGGAGCTGATGGTGGTCATGGCCATCATGGGACTGGTGGTCACTACAGTATCCGTCAGCATGGAGGCCATCCTCCCAGGCGAGCGGCTGAACACGAGCATCCGTGAACTGGCCGCGGACCTGATGCAAGTACGCACGGAGGCCATCTCGCGCAGCATGGAGTTCCGCATGGAGTACGACCTCGATGGCGACCGCTACCGCATCGCCACGCCCTACCGCATCGGTGGAGGCCGCATCGTCACCACCGACGACCCGGGTGATGAGGAGCTGCGCTTCTACTCACCCTGGACCCCCATGCGCGATGGCGTAGCCCTGGCAAGCGTCTACACCGGCGGTGAGATTCATGAGGCGGGCCGGGTGGTGGTGCGCTTCGACGCCCTGGGTTCAGCCACCGATCACCTAGTGATCGTCAGTCAGCCAGCCTACGGGAATGCTTTCACCATCGAAGTCTTGGGCCTTACCGGGCTGATCCGCATGCACGATGGCATCGTCATTCGCAAGCCTGCAAGAGACGAGGACTTTGACTGATGCGGCGCATGTCAAACAACTGCGGGTTCACGCTGATAGAGGCAGCTCTCGCCATCGCTCTGGTCGGCATGGCTCTCACGGCAACCCTGCAGATCCTGCAGGCCTCCAAGTTGAGCGCGGCTCACACCCGGGACCAGAAGACAGCCCGCGTCCTAGCCCTCAAAACCCTGGGGGAAATCGAATCGGGGCTACGGTGGGACGAGTTGGACGAGGGCGCGTTGCTCTCGGGCAGCTACGCTGAGGACGACTACCCGGCCTTTTATTGGGAACTCGCCGTGGGCGATCAGCAGTTCTCCATCCAGGAGGATATCGACCCCTACGGCCCCATCGACAACTGGGCCCTTAGGCGCGAGCAGGAAGAGTACCTGGCCTCCAATGAGGACGAAGGCCTCACCGGTGAAGAAAGTGCGGAGCCCTACGAGAAGATCCGCATCCGCGTGACCTACCCCAAGTACAGCGACATGGAGAACGAGCTTACCCTTGAGCGCTGGATTCGCTGGGATCAGGTCTACCGGCCTGAAGAGGGCGAGAACGGTCAAGAGGCCGCGCCCACTAATGACGGGGAACCGAACGGAAGCGGTGCCGGCGGTGCCGGCGCAGATGGATCCGGTGGCGGCTCCGGCGCGGCTCCTGACACGGGAGGGCCCAGATGATTGTCTCACCCAGGCGAACGACGACGACAGGCTTCACCCTGGTCGAGATCGTGGTCACAGTTCTGATCATGGGCCTGATGCTGACGGGCATCACACGCCTCCTGACAGCCGTGCGCACCTCACGAGATCTGGTGCACAACATCCAAGAACAACAACTGGCGGGCCCAGCGATCCTCGATCTCTTGGAGCGTGACCTACGTGGTGTTTTCATCACGAGCATGCCATTGAAATCCCACCTGCGAGTCATGGACAACGTCCGGGCGGGCCTCGATGCGGATCGCATCGACTTCGTGGCAACGACCGACAGCCTGATCTGGTTCGGAGGGGATGATCGGCAGGTGCGCTCCGACATCTGCGAGGTGGGCTACTGCTTGCGCACCAATCCCGACGACAGTGACTTCCTCGAAATGTATCGGCGTGAGGGCTTCGGCGTCGACGAGGACGCTTTCGAGGGCGGCTCGTACGTTCTGGTTCACGACCACATTACGGGCTTCAACGTCGAGATCTACTCGGAAGACGGACCGGATGCCGACCCCCTCGAGGAGTGGGGTATGAATTCGACGGACATTGACACCATAGGTCTGCCGGCCTCCCTGCGCATCAGCCTGGAAATTGAGCTGCAACCGCGCCTCTTGCGTGAGACCCAGGGGCACATGCGCCAAAAGCAGAAGTTCCTCTACACACGTGTGATTCGCCTACCGGAATCCCTGCGTCTGGCTCAAAAGGACATCCCCCGCTACGCCATCCCGCGCGCACAGAGCGAGGCCGCCGCTGGGGAGGAAGGCAGCGAGGAAGGCGACATGGAAGTCGGTGGTGCGGGAGGCAGCGGGGGAAGAGGAGCTGGCGGCCGAGGAGGAGGTGCACGGACAGCTCCAGATGGCAAAGTCATCGATGGCACCTCCGCAGTGAATTCGGACCGGGTTGGCGGCGGCAACTAACCCTAAACGCAGGCGCGGCACCCGAAACGGGCTAGCTAGGGAGAAGTTCGCGCCCACCGAGATAGGGCTGCAACGGCTCCGGTACACGCACTTGCCCGCTAGCCGTCTGGTGGTTCTCAAGCAGCGCGATCAGCATGCGCGTGGACGCTGCCACCGTGTTGTTGAGGGTGTGGCAGTGACGGACCTTGCCATCCTCACCGCGATAGCGCAGAGAGAGACGACGCGATTGGAAGTCGTAAAAGCGCGAGGCCGAGTGGGTCTCGCCGTATCCCTCGCGCGAGGGCATCCAGGTCTCGATGTCAAATTTCTGCACCTGCGCCTGCCCCAGGTCTCCCCCGCAGACATTGACCACCCTATAGGGAAGATCCAAGGCCTGCAGAATTCGCTCGGAGTTGTCCAAGATCGCGAGATGGTGCTCGATGCTGCGCTCCTCGTCAGCCACGTCGATCACGAC
>JAPKBO010000278.1 GCA_028823395.1 Planctomycetota bacterium
TTCGGATTCGTGCTGGAGGTAGGCCACCAAGGCCACAACCTGCTCCTCGGTCAAGGTGTCAAGCTGCCCCTCCGGCATCATGGAGGAGGTATCCGTCCGCCTCTCCTCAATCTCATCCTGCCCCAGGACGATTTCCTCGTTCTCCGTGCGTAGAACCAGGGTTTCGTCGTCTTCAGCCTGCACGATCCCAGTCAGCAGCCGGCCGTCCACGGTCATGACTAGCGTCATCTGATACTCGGCCGGGATCAGAGCATTGGGGTCGAGCATGTTCTGCAGCAGGTAACCAAGGTCCGAGCGGCCAGCTCCGGTGAGGTCGGGACCGATGTCTTGGCCCTTCTCGTACAGACTGTGGCAGCGCATACACGTCAACTCAAACACAGCGCGACCCGCAGACAGATCTGCTTGGGCCAGGCGCTCGCCCGTGAGTATCCCGCGCCAGTGTTCGGCCTGCTCCTGTGCGTTGCCCGTGGCTTCGCGTACCACGCCCCACACTTCATTGAGGCGCTTGAGAATTAGATCATCCCCGAGGGCGCTCAGCTTCCGAAGCTCAACAGCACCCAGGTCGTTGCGCTCAACACGCCCCTCGCCCATGGCATCCAACATCTGCATGGCCCAAGGTGCACGGCTGGTCAGGCTTGAGATTGCGTCCCTTCGCGGCGCGCCTTCCAGTTCTGGAAGTTCCTCTAGGATGGCTCCTGGTATCACCTCGTGGGCAAATACAGCCAGGCCTTTCAATACGGCTGAGCTCCATTCAGGATCTGCGATCAGCCCGATCATGACGGGCACCACTCCGTCATCCTTCGCGCGCAGAAGGGTTTCAAGGGCACGGCTGCGATCCTCCGTACTCGCCGTAGCATCTGCGAGTTGTGCGCGAAGGAACGGAAACGCACTCGGGTCACCGAACAGGGTCGCGAGGTTAATGGCCTTGATACGCACGGCATCAGATGGGCTGTTCATGAAACCCGCCGACATGGTTGCCCAGTTCGCGGGCATCTCCACGCCACTACGAACATCAAGCGCCAAGAGAATCGCATCGAGTATCGCCTGCTGCCGATCAAGCCCCGGCGACCGGGCCAGGTCATCCAGGGCGAATGGCAGAGTCTCGTCTTCCGCACCGGCACGGCGCCAGATCCAGGAGGCCACCCTGGGCATGCGGCTGACCCGGGCCAACTCCATAGCGTAAGAGGGATTGGCTGCTACAAGAGGCTCGATTCCATACCAGAGCAGGTACGGAATGTTGGGGTCCTCTGCATCCTCTTCGTGGGAGACAAGCGCCCGAGCCAGGCCCCAGCGCTTGGAAAGGGGGATGCGTTGCAGGGCAGATGCCAGATACAACCGAACCACCGGTGAGGGATCAACGGCAGCCATGATCTCCAGCCTCTCCAGTACATCCTCGGGCCGACGGGCTTCGCAGGCAAGCTGCACGGCCCAAGCACGCACCATGGCGAACTTACTTTGCAGCTGCTCAACCAATACGGCGGGGCCAAGGGCATTCGCCGTGTGCAGGCACCACAGGGCACGCAGGCGACGGGTCTCGTCGGGGTGGTCGCGCAGGATCTCTTCAAGTCGCGCCCTACCCGCCTCAGAAACCCCTCGCTCACTTAGCAAGCGACGGGCGTTGCGGACATACCAATCGTTCGCGTGCAGTACACACTCCACCAATTCGGACTCGTCCATGGCCGCCAGATTCACATGTGCAGGTTGCGTGTCCCCGTACACGATCTTGTACATGCGACCGTTGCCGCGATTCCATATTTCCTGGTCATTGTGGTGGCAGGCCTGGCTGTCGTACCAGTCGATCAGGTACACCGATCCAGCAGGGCCGTACTTCAGATTGATGCCGCGGAACCAGCGATCGTTGGCCAAGAGGAAATCGGGGCCGTGCTGGCCGATGAACCCCGACCCATCGGGCACGAGAATCTCACGGTTGACCCGGTTGCCGTGCACGTTGTTCACAAGCAACGTGCCGCGGTACTCCTCAGGCCATGAGTCCCCCAGATAAATCATCGCACCACAGTGAGCGTGTCCTCCACCAACGGACTCGGATACTCCGGTGCCTCCATGAGGATCGCTTCCCACGTAGTGTCTGTGATCGGCGATGGTGGGGATGTCCTCAAACACGTACGGGTTGAAGTGGCGCCCGGCCTGCCTTTCGTAGCGACCACCCTGGGCCGTGTAGTAGAGGTGCGGAATGACACAGGCCGTGATGAACGCGCGGCCGGTGTCGTCGAAGTCCACCCCCCAGGGGTTTGAGGACCCCCAAGCAAAGACCTCAAACTCCCGGCGCAGGGGGTGAAAGCGCCAGACTCCTGCATTGAGAGGAGTCCGGTCTGCATCCGGGGTACCGGGCGGACCCACTCTTGAGTGAGTGAAAACGCCATGACAACCGTAGAGCCAGCCGTCCGGCCCCCAAATGAAGGCGTTCAGGGTCTCGTGAGTGTCCTGGTAGCCCCAGCCGTCGAGCAAAACCTCGGGCGCGCCATCCGCTCGGTCATCTCCGTCCGCATCTGCCAGAAAGAGGAGCTCGGGGGCGGCGCCCACAAAGATCCCGCCGTATCCCACCTCTAGGCCGCTGACGAGATTGAGATTCTCCGCAAAGACTTTCCGTGTCTCGAACTGCCCATCGCCATCGCTGTCCTCGAAAATCAGGATTCTGTCGCGCGCATCCTCGGGGGCACGGCGCTTGGGGTAGGAGTAGGCCTCGGCCACCCAGATACGTCCCCTCTCGTCGAGGGTCAAGGCGATGGGTTGATGCACGTCCGGCTCACCCGCGACCAACTCCACACGGAAGCCCTCGTTCGCAGTCATTGCCCGTGCGGCATCTTCGGGACTCAAGCCCGCGTTCTGCAGGCGATCGATCTTGGCGTCTAGTTCGCGTCCGGGGGGAAACTCCGGTCGCTCATCGAAGAAACGGAAGTCGTCATAGTTCACGTGGCCCCAGCTACCTGCGGCGTTGTCCACAATGCGGATCTTCAAGTGCTGGCCCATGTTCGAACTGAGATCGACCACCACAGGCTGGAGCGTCTCGTAGCTGGATCCCGTGAACGAGGCCAGGACCTTCTCGTCACCTGCCAGGATCAAGTCCAAGCGCGTGTCCTGGCCGCGACCGCCGGCCAGGAGAAAAGCCCCGAAGGGGTGGGTGATTTCGAAGGTCGCCGAGGTCAGGGTGCCCAAGGGGCCGTCCGCCAATTTCTCGTAACCACCCAACCAGTACTCACCTAGGTGGCCGCTCGCCGCGCCACAACGTGGCAGACTCGTATCCCCCTCAATCGGTTGCCCCTCAAAGGCCTCCCCCTCGACCTCCCAGTCCTCCAG
>JAPKBO010000070.1 GCA_028823395.1 Planctomycetota bacterium
CGTGGTCGCGGCGACTGGGTCATGCGCATGGCCAACAGCAAGAAGGCGGACGCAGAGGTGCGCGAAGGCGAGGAAGTCTTCGTGGTCTTGGGCGCGCCTTCGCCCACTGCCGTGAAGGTGAGTGGCACGGTGACCCGCGGTGGCGAGCCCCTCCCTTCAGCGCTTGTGGTGGCAGCTCCCGAAAGTGGGGACAACGACCTGACCTCCGCCGTCCGAGCTGACGATCAAGGGCACTACGAACTGGTGGTGGATCATCCCGGGGACTGGCGCTTCCAGGTGGGCTCCAATCAGCGCGAGTTGGTGGCCTTCACGGAGTCCGTACCCGGTGGCGACAACGTGGTCATCAACTTCAGCCTGCCTGAAGGGCGCATCGAGGGCCGAGTGACCGGTCCGGACGGTCGGCCTAAGGAAGGATTGCGGGTTACTCTGAGCGGCGGCACAGCTCCGAGTGCCGTGCCTGGTGGGGAGCGGGGCCGATCCAGCCCCTTTGCGGGCCGCTCGTCTACGACAGACTCCGAGGGGGAGTATTCATTCAAGGATCTCGCGCCGGGGGATTACCTGTTGCGGGCTGGGGGCACTGATGGGTGGAACTTCGCGCAGGCGCAGCAGACCACGAAATTGGGACGCGTGCTGATCGACGTCAAGGTCGAGTTTGCGGATCAGGTGCAACGCCTGGACCTTCCCCTTCCGGTCGCTGGGGAGATCACCGGAAACGTGCAGGACTCCCAAGGGGGGGCAGTCAGCGGCGCGCGCATCCAGGTCATCGACGAGGCCGGCCATAACCTCTCCAACTTCAGCAACGTACGTAGCGGAGCGGACGGGAGCTTCTCCTACAAAGGTGTGGGTCCGGGCAGCTACTCTGTCCAGGCCGTGGGCGATACGAGCAGCCCCGTCAAGCAGATCAAGATGTATGAGGGTGGCCAGGAGTCCTTGCTGCTGGTTCTCAAGAGCGACTGAGGGTCTCCTTTGGAGGAGATTGGCCCGCAGTTCGATTCCCAGGGAGATTCAGGGTTGGGGTTCAATCCCGGGGGTCCCATAGAGAGGTCCAGTCGACCGGATTTTTCCTGTTGACGACCACCCTCGGGTGGTGGGCGCTGCCCGTCCCTGGGGGGAATGGGTGGCGCCTATCTACATATCTGCTCGTTCGGACAAGGGATGGGGTTGGACCTCACTCTCCCGAGGTAGCGTAGCCCAGCTCGTTGAGACGTTTGATCAGATCCGCATCCAGGACCGTGCGGTGGGTGAACTCCCGCTCCCATTGGGGCAAGGCGTCCGACCTCTCTTGTAGCCGCGAGCTCATGGCCTCCATGCGCTTGGGCTTTTTGCGGGCCAGATCATTCTGAGCCCAGGGGTCTACCTTGAGGTTGAAGAGTAGGCGCTCTCCCTGGGGGTGGCGCTCCAGATAGAGCCATCCATCCTCTAGGAAGCCATCGATCTTCTCCGGCACGGTCTCGTAGTGCTCTTTGATTCTCGAGAAGAGTAGGGGGCGCGATTGGAGTGGTTCGCCCCGCGTGGCGGGTAGAAGGCTCACGCCGCTCAACCATGGCGGACACTCGATCTGGAGGGCGTCCAGGATCGTGGGTACCAAGTCAACCAGGCTCGCAGGCCCCTGAACGCGCGAGGCCTGGACACCGCCATTGGGCCAGGAAATAAACAGGGGGATACGTAGCAGCTCGGGATACAGACTTAGTGGATGGCCGATTTGACCGTGTTCGAGAAACTCCTCACCGTGATCAGCCGTAATGATGACCAGGTCATCTTTGCCGACCTTGAGCATTTGGAGCGCCTCTTGTATCCGAGCATCCACGAAGTGGATCTCGCTGTCGTAGCGCGCAATGATCTTGGCCAGTAATTCCTGGACGCGCTCCGGTCTTGGTGTGCTCTCCTTTGCCCGTAAGATGTGAAGGGCCGCTTGGCGAGCCGAATCCTCCTGGCTGTAGAGGGCCCTGGTCTCCCTGCCCAGTCTTGTGCTCTCTGGATCTTCGACGATGTGGGCTTCCCGCTCGACGTACGGCTCGTGTGGGTCGATGTAGTGCAAATAGACAAATGCGGGTCGACTGTCCCCATCCATGTGCTGAATGAACTTCCCGAGCCGTTCATTGACGGCCGTGGCGCTCTCGTAGCGCAGGGTGATGAACTGATCGAAGCCCGCATCGAAACCCTCTGCTGCGCAGACGTTCGGGTTGTCGGCGATCCCGTAGGTCTGGAGCCCCTCATCGTGCAGGATCTGGGGAAGAGTCAGCAGTGTGCTTGGGATCCGATTGATCGCGAAGCCGTCTTCGCTGGCGCGGGCCTTGCTCTGCCGTGTGACCCCGTATCCAGCAACAACACCGTGTTGTCTCGGATAGACCCCCGTGAACAAGGAGGCCGTGGAGGGCGCTGTCCAGGAGCTAGGCGCCCAGGCGTCGTCGAAGATCGCCGACCTGGACGCGAAGCTGTTCAGGAAAGGGGCTGTGAGGCGCTCGCACCCGTAGGCCGTCAGGTGGTCCGCGCGCAGAGTGTCTAGGACGACCAGGATGACACGGTTGGGTTTGCGTTCGCCCTCTTCGGATCCTGTCTCCATGCTGCAACCCGCGAGGAGCAGCACTCCAGCGAGGAAAGGTGTACTCGTGGCATGCATGAATTCAGATAATACTCGGTATCGGCCTCGTTCGCCTCCTGCCCCGGAGTCGGCCTGGATCCCGTGCGTGGGTGGAGCTTGCACGCTCATGATTTGCCCTCCCCCCGGCTCTTGGAGGTCTTGCGTCGGCGCTTCTTCTTGCCCTTTTTCTTGGGCGCGGCTCCTGCGGGTACCCAATCGGCAGGCGGCTCCTTGGCCTGGATCTCCAGCAGGAAGCGCGAGGGGTGGCACTGGGCGCGGTAGCCTGCGCGCGCCCGTTCTCGACACCAAGAAAGGGTCAACCCCTTGCGAGCGCGGGTCACTCCCACGTAGGCCAGTCGCCTCTCCTCCTCGACACTGTCCTCTTCTACGGAGCGGCCGTGGGGCAGGATGCCTTCCTCCACGCCCACCAAGAAGACACGCTCGTACTCGAGGCCCTTGGAGGCGTGCAGCGTGGATAGCGTCACTTCGAGTCGGCCGTCATTCTCCTGATCTTTGCGGTCGTCGGCGCTCAAGCTGAGTTCGTTGAGGAATCCGAGGAGTCCAGGTTTCTTGTTCCGGCGCACGTAGTTTTCCGCGAAGTTCAAGACCTCGGTGACCCCCGTCCAGCGTCGTTCCACCTCGGCGTCCTCACGGTACACCCGTACCACCTCGTCGCGATAAGCGACCTCTTCCACCAGACGTTGGACGAGGGGCACCAGTTGCTTGCCCCCCTTGAACCGGTCTTTCAAGGCGCGGAGACGCTCGAGCAGGCCGTTAACCTTGTCCGCGGCCTTCAGGTTGATGCGGTCGATTTCGCCAGCGCGCTCAAAGGCCTCGGCGACGGTAATGCCCTTGTCCGTGGCGAACTCCAGGGCTCGATCGATGGTGGTCTTGCCCACTCCGCGTGGGGGACAGTTGATGACGCGCAAGAGGGCCGTCTCATCCTGTGAATTCACGACCAGGCAGAGGTAGGCGAGCATGTCGCGCACCTCCTTGCGGTCGAAGAAGCTCATGCCGCCGACGAGCTTGTAGGGCACATCCTGGGCCCGTAACTCAGCCTCGAAGGGGCGCGCTTGCGTGGCCGTACGGAAGAGGATGGCGAAGTCGTCATAGTGGGCACCCTCCGTGACTCGGGTACTAATCTCGGTAACGATGCGCTCGGCCTCGGTGTCCTCATCGCGCATGTTGACGGCCTGGGGCAGCTCGCCCGGGCCCAGCGCTGAGATGAGCGTTTTGGGGTGGCGTGCGCTGTTGTGTTCGATCAGTCGGTTGGCGATACCCAAGATCGGTTCAGTGGAGCGGTAGTTCGTCTCCAGCCGCACGACCTTGGCACCCGGATAGTGCTTCTCGAAGGAGAGGATTTTGGTGATGTCGGCACCGCGCCAGCCGTAAATGGACTGGTCGTCATCGCCCACGACGCACAGGTTGCGATGACCATCCGTCAATTGGCGCAGGATTTCGTACTGGGGGCCGTTGGTGTCCTGGTACTCGTCTACATGCACGTAGCGGTATTGCTTCCGAAGTTCGTCGCGTATTTTCTTGTTGCTCTTCAGCAGGCGCAGGGTCTCGAGTAACAGGTCGTCGAAATCTAGTCGCCGCGAACGCTTGAGCAGACCCTGGTAGCGCTGCCAGACACGACCCACCAGTTCGTCATTGTTGTCACCCGCCTTATCGAGGTAGGTCTCGGGAGTGAGTAGTTGGTTCTTGGCCAGAGAGATGCGGCCTTGCACGGTGGGGGGGCGCAGTCGGGCCTCCGCGATGTGTAATTCGCGCATGGCGCCCTTGACCAAGGAGAGCTGATCCCGCGCATCGCAGATGGTGAAGCCCTGGGGATAGCCGAGTGCGACCCGGTGGGTCCGCAGGACGCGGAGGCAGAAGGCGTGGAATGTGCCGACTGTCAGATCCTCGCCTTTGCGCTTGCCCACCAGCTGCTGGACGCGCTCGCGCATCTCCCCCGCGGCGCGGTTGGTGAAGGTCATGGCCAGGATCTGGCTGGCCGGGACGCGCTTGGCCAGGAGCAGCGCGATGCGGGAGGTGATGACTCGCGTTTTTCCAGAGCCCGCGCCTGCGAGGACCAGGACCGGGCCTTCGGTGGTCTCCACGGCCTCCCGCTGGGGAGGGTTGAGTTGGGCCAGGATCTTCTTCATGGGGCGGCAGGGGGCGGTGCAGACGAAAAAAGGGGACAGCGCGTCATCGAGCGCAGTCCCTTCGATTGGATCCCGGTGGCAGTGGGGTGCCCGGGAGCGTTACCCCGAGGGTAGCGACTGGCCTTGGCCCGCTCCAGCATGACCTGGCTTGGCAATCAGAGTTAACCTCCCGGAGCCTCGTTCGTAGACATTCCACAGAGGCCCAGCGGCTTCTGCAATTGGGGCAGGCCTGGGCACTAACCTGCCGATATTCTCCGCTGTCCCGCTCTCCGTTCCTCCCTCCTCCCCAGCCCATGTCCGACTCCTCTGCTCTTCCCGTCACGGGTGATTCCGCTCCTAAGGTAGCCCTTCGTGGCCGGGCACTTGTCGTGGGCGCCAGTTCGGGAATGGGAATGGAACTCGTGCGCCAGCTGGCCGGTGCCGGTTGGGCAGTGGGCGCGGTGGCCAGGAGCGCGGATAAGCTCGACGCTCTGGCTGCAGAGGTGGCCCGATCCGCCCCCCTCACGGCCGGGTACCCGGTGGGGCCCGTGACGGTCGCGACCTGCGACGTCACACAGACCGAACTGGCGGACCTCGCCTTCGGGGAGATGGCCGAGTCCCTAGGGGGCCTGGACCTGATGATCTTCGCCGCGGGGATCATGCCCGCAGTGGGCCGCGACGAGTACAACACGCCCAAGGACCTCGGCATTCTGGACACCAATCTCCTGGGCGCTGTGGCCTGGTGCAACGCGGCGGCTCGCCTTTTCGCCAGCCAACGTTCGGGCACTCTCGTGGGCATCAGCTCCATCGCCGGCGCTCGCGGGCGTAAAGGCAACCCCGTCTATGGCGCCTCGAAGGCCGGCCTCGACCACTACCTCGAAGCCCTGCGCAATCGCCTGTCCGAGGTGGGGGTGCACGTGTGCACCATCAAGCCCGGCTTCGTTGAGACGCCCATGACCGCGCACCTGGATTTGGCCGGCGCCATTTCCGCTGCAGAGGCGGCCCGTCAGATTCTGAAGGCTGCTGAGAGCCGCGCGAACACGCGCTACGTTCCTTGGCGCTGGGGGCTGGTGGCGGCGGTAGTGAAGTCTATTCCTTCGATGATCTTCAAGCGCCTGAGCATCTGACTGTGAGTCGAAGTCAAACCAACAATTCATCGGCTTCCAGCTCCTACGAATACGTGGAGAGTTGGGGCATGAATGCAGGCGCTCACGGTCACGTGCTGCGCCCGCATTCGGTAGAAGCAATCCGCGAGGCCTTCGCAGAGGCCACGGCAAGCGGTCGCAAGCTGGGTCTACGCGGGACGGGCTGTAGCTATGGTGATGCGTCCATCAACTCGGAGGGTCTCAGCTTAGACCTGACTCAGATGAACCAGATCTTGAGCTTCGACGCCTCCACCGGTATTGCGGATCTGGAGGCCGGGGTCACCATCGAGCAGCTCTGGAAGCGCTCCTTGCCCCAGGGGTACTGGCCCAAGGTCGTCTCAGGGACCATGTTTCCCACTGTGGCTGGAGCGGCCGCGATGAATATCCACGGTAAGAATAATTTCCGTGTGGGTACCTTCGGGGACAACGTCCTCGAGTTCGATTTGGTCTTGCCCTCCGGGGAAATGCGCACCTGTAATCGAGAGCAGAACGTCGACCTGTTCCACGCCGCCATCGGTGGACTCGGGATGTTGGGTTGTTTTTCCCGTCTTCGCCTCCAGACCAAGCGCGTCCATTCGGGCAAGGTCCGCGTGCGGGGCGAGTCCGTGCGTAACCTAGCTGCGATGATGGCCTACTTCGAGGCCGAGAAAGGCCGGGCGGATTATCTGGTGGGCTGGGTGGATTGCTTCGCGCGCGGGGATGGCATGGGGCGTGGCTTGATTCACGATGCCGAGTACCTAGCCGAGGGTGAGGACTCCGAGGCCGAGCAGACCATGCAGGTGGCCTATCAGCAGTTGCCGGGGTCCATCCTGGGTTTTCCCAAGGGCGAGGTGTGGCGCTTCCTGCGTCTGATCAACAACCCCTGGGGCATGCGCCTCCTGAACGCACTGAAGCAGCAGGCCGGTCGGGTTGAGGGGCACGAGGGTTGGCATGAACAGTCCCACGCCGGCTTCAACTTCCTGCTGGATTTTGTGCCCAACTGGAAGTTCGCTTACGGGCGCAAGCCGGGCCACGGGCTGATTCAGTACCAGGTCTTTCTACCCGCCGATGTGGCCCACGACACCTTCCTCGAGATCCTCGGACTCTGCCAGCGCCAGGGGCACGTGCCCTTCCTGGGGGTTTTCAAGCGTCACCGGCCCGATCCTTTCTGGATGACCCACTCCCTCGACGGCTGGAGCATGGCCATGGACTTCAAAGTCACTCCCACGAATCGCATGGACCTCTGGCAGGTCTGCGACCAATTGACACGGATCGTGCTGGATGCGGGCGGGAAGTTCTACTTCGCCAAGGACTCGCTCATGGGGCACGAGGCCATGGTGCGGGCCTTCCCAGAGGCCAAACGTGAGGCGTTTTTGGCCCTGAAGCGGGAAACGGACCCGGGCGGACTGCTCGAAACTGACCTGTGGCGAAGGATCTTTGCCTCAAACTCTTCACTCACGGACGGTGTGGCGTAGCATTCGCGCGCCATGACCCGTCACATCTTCTTTGTCACCTGCGCCCCGGGCGTCGAGTCGCTGCTCTACGCCGAAGTCCGCGCGCTAGGCCTGAACCGGCCTGAACAGCAGGTGGGCGGGGTGCGCTTCGAGGGCACGCTCGAAGACTGCTGGAAGGCCAACCTCTGGTTACGCACGGCCGTGCGGGTGCTCCTGCGCCTCGAGCGCTTCCATGCTCCTGATGATGACGCCCTTTATAAAGCCGTGCTTGCGGTGGATTGGAGTCAGTATCTCTCTCCGGGGGGAACTCTCTGGGTGGACGCGCAGTGCAAGGACTCGAACCTTGATCACTCGCGTTACGTGGCCCAGCGTGTGAAGGATGGCGTCGTGGACCGCCTGCGCACCGAAGACGGTACGCGACCCGATGTGGAGCGTGAGGACCCGGACCTGCGTCTTCACCTGCACCTCTACCGCGATCGCGCGACGCTCTCTCTGGATAGTTCGGGCGACTCCCTTCACAAGCGCGGTTGGCGCCAGGCCCAGGGCATCGCGCCCATGGCCGAGACCTTAGCTGCGGCAGTGGTCCTGTCTTCGGGATGGGATGGCCGTTCGCCCCTGATCGATCCGTTCTGCGGCAGCGGCACCATACTTGTGGAGGCCGCGCTGATTGCCGGAGGACTGGCGCCCGGCGTGTTCCGCAAGCGCTTTGGATTTGAAGGCTGGCCCGGTCATGATGCCGAGACCTACGCCGGGGTGCACGCCGCCGCCGCTTGTGCGGGCGAGCTGCCGCGCAAGTTGCGCCTCATGGGATTTGACGCTGACCGGGCGCGGGTTGCGGAAGCGCAGGCCAACATGGAGAGCGCGGGGCTTGCCCACGCTTGTGAGATTGAGGTGGCCCAGGCCCTTGAGTTTGCACCCCGTCCGGGCTGGAACGCCTGGGTCGTTTGCAATCCACCCTACGGGGAGCGCGTGGGGGATGAGAAGAAACTGATCCCCCTCTACCGAGACTTCGGTCGCTTGCTACGTGAGCGCTGTGAGGGTTTCTCCCTAGCGCTCCTCAGTGGCAACCCGGAGCTGGCCAATCGTTTGGCCCTGCCGGGCTTAGAGCGTCGCGCTCTTCAGAACGGCTCGATTCCCTGTGAGCTGATCGTGGGTCGTATCTAGTTACATGACCGCAGTGGTCTGCTGGGCTGCGATCAGATCCACAACACCCAGGAGGCGTGACGTGTCGGCGGCCCAGGCGCTCTGCTCTCCGTGGGCAGCCCGTTCCTGAAAGGCGGTCATCACCGCCAACCGGAATCCCTCTTCCCTGCCGCGTGCTCCGGTTTGGGCCAGCAACTGCCGGCGGTGGTCGAGCACGCGCTCCACCACTCGCTCGGGTGTCTCGTCGAGGAAGGTCAGGGTCGCGACGCGGGCGTAATCGCGCTGGTGCATGCGCAAGCCTGCCTTCTTGAACGCGCCAAATATGCCTGCGAAGCGATCCATGGCCAGGCCGTCTTCCAGAGGACAAAAATACAGGAAGTGTGAGGCGCTCTGCAGAGCGTTCCCGCGCCAGAACCCCGCCTTTCTCAGGCCATCGTAGAGGCTCTCTACCCGATTCAAGATCTCCTCGGCTTCGACGTCCGTGCGGCACAGGAGAACACAGGCCGGGTAGTCGTCGACTCCCGTCAGCATCCACTTGCGCGCCTTCATCGCCCTGTAGAACCCGCTGAGGTGCTCCACGCTGGAGCGGGGCGTTTCCATGTTCGGGTGCGCGCCGCTCAGGAGCAGAATGGCGACAACCTCGCGCATGTAGCCCCGAGGGAGGCGCTCTTCACGCATCATCCGTTGCACTCGGTCCAGTTCCACAGCGAAACTTCCCGCGGACTGCTCACGCCGCACGAGGGTGGCCGCCACGGCGAAGCGCACGTGGCTGTTGAGGCTTCCAAACCAGCCAGCGCTGCGCTTGAGTTCCCCCGCGGTGTGCTCGAATCGACGGGCGATCTCCTCCGGTTCACCGCGAGCCGTGACCAACCCCACGCACGAGAGGCGCAGGATCACGCCGTCCCGGTACCACCTGCGCCGTGGAACGGCAAAGGACTCGATCTGCGCGAAGCGTTCAAGCGGATCTTTGGGGATGAAGGGAGTGGGCTGCATGGGAAGCGATCAGTTCGCCCCATGGGAAGGAGGTAGCGAGGAGGCAGAGTACACGCGCGCCGCGTCCACGTGTACGCAACGATCCTCTTCGGCGATCCAAGCCGTCAGGCGTTTGCCCCAGACGCAGCCCGTGTCGAGGCCGCGCACTCGCGGCTCCCGTACGAGGCCTGCGCTGGCCCAGTGACCGTAGACCGCCGTGCGCGTTTCCCCCTCGCGCTCCTGCCAGTAGGAGTACCAGGGCCGGTAGGGTGGGCCGGGAGGAGGCCAATCATCCGTCGGGCGTGCTCCATCGGGGTCACAGGTCCTCACCCGGGTCGCGAAGTCCGTGTGCGGGTCTGCGGTCAGGGGATCGAGGTCTTGCAGTACCGCGAGCGGATCATCCCAGTTCGGATGGATTCCGGCGTGGACGCAGACCAGGTCCGGCCAGGTAAGCACGAACGGCCGGGCAGCTAGCCAGTCCAGAAGGTCTGCGCTGTCATCTGCGTTGAAGAGTTCTTCGAGGGTGTCCCGTTCTCCGGGACGACGGGTGCCCGCCACCACACGCAAGGCGTGCATGTCGTGGTTACCCAGAACTCCTCCTGCATTCAGCTCACGTAGGACTCGCAAAACCCCGGCCGAGTCGGGGCCGCGATTGATCAGGTCGCCCACCGGGTGGACCTCGTCTCGGGCCGGGTCGACGTTCAGCTTTTCGAGCAGACGCTCGAGCTCGTCCCGGCAGCCCTGGATGTCGCCGATGAAGATGCGGCGCTCCGGGGTTCGGGCGTGGGTGCTTTTGGTGGGGGTCACGGGTCCAGTATTCGCTTCCGGGGGCCCCAAGCAAGGGGATCCCCGGCCGGAGGCCTTGCCCAGGATGCTCATAGGCGGTACAACCTCCGCCTCCAATGGCCCCTGGGGATTCCCCCCTGTGCCAGCGACCCATTATTTTTATGGCCAAATCCCAGTTCAAAGCCGGCGGACCTACCCGCGGCCGCAAGCGTGTGCGCAAGTTGGGCATGGGTGCTGGAAAGCACACTGCCAAGGTGCGCGCCCAAAAGAAGGGCTAGTCGCGCGGCGAGAGCCCGCCTGAGAGGTTCCCGAACCGTCCCCGGTACTTGAGGGGATGAGGATTGCTCAATATGCCTGCTCTGGCCATCGGTGCCGCTCTGGTTGCAGCCTTCACTTGGGGACTGTCCTCGCTGCTAATGGATCGCGCCTTTCGGACCGCCGGTCCGGAGACCCGGGTGTATGGCGAGGGCCCCGGCCCGGCTTCGGCTAACTTTCTGCGCAACGTCTTCAACCTGGTGGTGTTCGGCCTCCTGTGGTTTTTGGGAGGCGGTGGCCTGCCCGCAGATGAGGCACTGCGTGCTCTCCTGATCAGCGGCGTGTTGGGCTTCGCCCTTGGGGACGTCCTCTTCTTCGCCTCCTTCAAATGGTGTGGCGTGCAGACCGCGGCCATGGTGGGTCTGCTCAGTGTGCCGATAAGCGTGCTGCTTTCTTGGTTCTGGTTGGGGGAGTTCCTGCAGCCCCGCACCCTTTGGAGTATGGCGGTGGTTCTCTTGGGCGTGGTTTTGGTGGTGACCGACAGTTCATCGAATACGGAGCCCGGCCGCCGGCTATGGTTGGGCGTGGGGATTTGTGTGACCTCCGCCACCATTTGGGCCGGGGCCGTGGTGTTGGGGCACGACGCTCTGGCGGGTGTGGATGTGATCACGGGCGGTGGGGTGCGCGTGGTCGGTGGACTGCTGGGAGCGCTGGTTCTGGCGGCTCTTGTGGGACTCGCCCGGCCCCGGACAAGCGCGCGGCGGGAGCTGGCGCACCTGACCGCAGGCCTGCACAGCCTGCCCGTGCTGCGCTTGCTAGTGATTCCGAGTCTGTGCGCCTCGCTCTTGAATCAGATCCCGTACAACTTTGCACTGCGCGATTTACCCGGTGGCGTTGCAGCCCTGCTGTTCGCAACGACTCCTCTTTTCACCCTGCCCCTGGGCTACTTCTTCGGAGAGCGATTCGGCATGCGTACGATTCTCGGCACGATTTTGGGTTTAGCGGGTGTGGCCGGGGTGGTGTTGGAACCAGGTCAGGAGCCTTCCGATCCGGTGCAACCCCTCGTTCAGGTGAAGGTAGCTGCGGACCTTCGGGCGCAGCCTTTCGCGGGTCCGGGGCACGTGGGCCGCTGGCCGCGTCTGGTGGGGGACGAGTCGGGTGGCGTGCATCTCATCTGGACGAGCAAATCCAAGGATCAAGACTCGTTGCTGCGCTCGATGCTTGTGGACGGAGAGTGGAGTGATCCCGACGCTCTGGCCACCGGGGAAGACTGGTTTGTGAACTGGGCTGACTTTCCGGCCCTGGTCGTGGGGGCCGACGGCCGTGTGGCGGCCTGGCTGCAGATGCTCGGGACGGGCACCTACTCCTATGGAGTGCGTCTCGGTTGGGAGGGCGGGAGTGCCTGGTTGCATAGCGACACGAGTCCCGTCGAGCACGGCTTTGTGACGCTTACGCCCCTTGGAGAGGAGAGGATCTTTGGTGTGTGGCTCGACGCGCGCTACACCCTGGACGATGAGGGCGACCTGGATCCCACGGGAGGCATGAGCCTCTTTGCCCGCTCGTTGTCCCTAGACGGCAAGCTGGGGCCTGAACTGTGCTTAGACGAACGTGTCTGCGAGTGCTGTCAGACGGACGCCGCGCGATTGCACGACGGGCGCGTACTGGTGGTCTGGCGCGACCGGAGCGAGGGGGAGATACGCGATATTTCTTGGAGCATCGGCGATCCGTTGGACGCGGACTCGTTCAGCGAACCGGAAATTTTGCACGAGGACGGCTGGCACATTCCTGGCTGCCCGGTGAACGGCCCCTCGGCTACCGCCCTGGGCGAGCACGCAAGCGTGGCTTGGTTCAGTGCCGGTGGGGGGGAGTCCCGTGTCCTTGTCTCCTCTAGTTCGGTCGAGTCCGGAGCCCCATTGAAGTTCGCCGAACCCGTGCGCCTGGACGGCGGGCACCCCCTGGGCCGGGTGGACACCTGCCCCATGCCCGACGGTTCGCTTCTGGTGACCTGGCTGGAAGGTCCCGAGGGGCGTGGCCGTTGGTGTGCCAGACGCGTGCTTATAGACGGCAGCCTGGGCGCCACGCTGGAGCTGGCAGAGGTGCCCGGGAATCGCGGCGATGGTTTCCTGCGGCTCGTGGCCACGGAGCGCGGAGCTCTGGGTGCCTATCAGGACGCGGAAGCGAACGCTCCCGCCCTGGTCGAGATCACCCTCGCGGACTAGTCCCGTTTCTTGGCCGGAAGTGCCAGGAGTGCCAGGCCAGGGATCGCGAGCCAGGGCCCAAAGGTCGCGAGCCAGGTTCCGTCCGTGGAGATGCGCTCCAGTCCCGCCAGCACGACCACGGCGTTGTAGCCGGCGTGGACCAGAATGGCGGGCAATAGGCTAGCTGAGCGCAGGGTCAGGGCGCCGAGCAACAGACCTAGGCCCGCGGTGGGGAGGATGCGGTACAGGCTGGCGTGGGCTGCGCCGAAGAACATGGCCTGCCAGAGGAGTGCGCGTAATGGAGTCAGTCCGCGGCGTAGGCTCCCGAGGATGGCACCGCGGAAGAAGAGCTCTTCGCATATGGCCGGAGAGATGGCCATCAGGAAGATGAGCACGGGCGTGGACAGCTGAGTGAGAGCCAGGCCGAGAGTCTCGTTCTCCAAGACCGATTGGGGCAGGGGCAGGATCCGGCTCTGGAAGGGCAAGTAGATCTCCACCATCAACCAGGAGAGGCCGGGGATCAGAAGCACGGCTCCCAGGGTGTGCGCACCACTAGGTAGGGACAGGGATAAGAACCGCTTGATCGCTACCGGCCGGGTGGGAGCGGGACGTGTTCGCAGGGCAAGTGCCGTGAGGATGGGGAGAAGCCCCCAGAGGGTGAGTGCCAGCCCCCAAGCCAGGTTCCACTGCTGGAGGCGGGAACCGATCAGGTACACGCCAAGCACTCCCACGAACGCCCAGGTCTTGCCGTGAGCCGCCGATAGTCCGCGTTGTCCGGCCTCGGCCGTCAGGTCTGTGCTAGACAGGGTCCGCTCCGAGTCGAGCAGATTCTTCAGTCGCTCGAGAACGAGCCAGGTCCACAGGCCGTGGCTGGCAAACATGAGCAGGGTGGGCAGGATGGCGAACTGTCCCGCTAGCCCATCGCGCAGCAGCAGGGCCGGACCTGCGAAGGGGACGATACACAGGAGCAACGAAGCCTCCAGGTCTGGCTGCAAGACGACCAGGGAGGGCAGGAGTGCCAGCAGCATCACGGGGAAGAGGGTGAACTGTCCCTCGCGATAGGTGCGCGCGCGGCCGCAGAAGAGGGAGAGCAGTGCCGCAGCCAGGGTGCAGGCAGGAAGGTATAGGAAGCCCGCCAACATTCGGCTGGGGGGCAGACCTGCGGAACCCTCGCCGAGCCCGGGCATCTCCACCAAACCCATGGAGGCGCAGATTCCCAAGCTGATCAGGTTGATGAGGAGTGTGGCCAGTCCGGCGCATAGCACCGCGCCGTATTTGCCGAGCGCGACCACCCGAGCAGGAATGGGTTGGACGAGCAGCGTCTCGAGAGTCTTGCCCTCGCGCTCTCCAGCGAAGGCGCCCAGGGCGGCGAAGGCACCGCCGGTGAGGAGCATCATTAGTCCGAAGAGCGGCAGCATGCGTCCCAGTCCCGCACCACTCTTGTCTTCGTCACTGGCCACATCGATGGATTCGAAGGACAGGTGGGCACCCGGGTCGCCTCCCGGGAGGGCGTCGAGGCGTGCCTTGCGCGTACGGGAGGCCAACTCCCGAATCACATCACGGCTGCGGCCCCGAGCCTCGCGCGAGTCGTCGCTTTGCACGTTGAAGAAGACGCGGAACTCATGCCGGTCGTCTTTGATCGTTGATCGTCGACCCGCGAGCAGAGCGTGAGATTCTCCTAGCAGTTCGAGACGGGCGAGGGTCAGGGGATCGGCTTGTGAATCCCCCGGAGTCGACGCGGGCTCCTCCGTGTCCCAAAGGGAGGTCGCGTCCTGATCTGTCGCGAGATCCACTAGGGTCACATCGCCGCTCGCCTCAAGGCCTGCGCGCAATTCAGCGCTCAGATCCGCATCCACGTCCTCGAGGGCCAGGATCATGGTGAGCTCGCGCTCAGCCATAATTCCCTCCGCGACGTTCTCGAGCTTCCCCTGGCTCCAGAACAGCAGCGGATACAAGAGCGCGGGTAGCAGCACGCCTGCGAACAGGGCTCGCCTATCCCGCAGTAACTGGCGTATTTCGCAACGCCACAGGATCCAGGTCTGTTGACCTGGGGAGCATGTTGGGGTGGAACTCATCCCTCGTTCGCAGGGGGAGTAGCCGCGGGGGCTTCGGTGCCCGCATCTTGCACAAGGGCACGGAAGACGTCCTCCAGCCACTCTTTGCCAGTCTGCGCGCGCAACTCTTCCAGGCTGCCGACGGCGAGTAGCCGTCCCTGGTCGATTACGCCGATGCGATCACAGAGGCGTTCGGCTTCAGAGAGAATGTGAGTCGAAAATAGAACGCAGGTACCGGCATCTTTGCGCGACTGGATGAAATCGATCATGTCGCTGGCGGCCAGAATGTCGAGCCCTGTGGTGGGCTCATCCAGGATGAGAACGGGCGGGTCGTGCAGGACGGCGCGGGCGATGGACACGCGTTGCCTTTGGCCTGTGGATAGAGACTCGCAACGTCCATCAGCGAAGGGCCGGATGGTGAAGGTGTCCAGCAACTCTTCAACTCGTGCCTGAAGTTGGTCCTCGTCCAGACCGTGCAGGCGACCGAAGTACTCTAGGATTTCACGGGCGGTCAAGCGTGGGTATAGGCCCGTGCTGCCGGACAGGAAGCCCAACCGCCGCCGCACCTCGAGAGGATCGTCACTAACGCGAATTCCCGCCAGTTCAGCCTCACCCGAGGTGGGGGCGAGGATGGTCGACAGCATGCGCAGGGTCGTCGTTTTCCCCGCACCGTTGGGCCCGAGGAGGCCGAAGATCTCACCTTCGTTGCACTCGAGGTTCAGGTCACGTACGGCGTGCACTGTTCCCCGCTTGGGGTCGTCGAAGGTCTTGCACAGATTTGTGGTGCGGATGGGGAGAGCTTGCATGGTGATTAGCGGGTGGAGGCGGTGCCGCGCAGAATTTTCAGGAGTCGGCCAAGGGGCAGTGTCTTGCCTGCCAGTAGCACCGACTCACGCGAGAGTAGGTGCAGGGCCAAGCGCAGGGCGAGCCATGCGTAGAAGACCAAAGCGAGAGCCGTGACACAGTATTGGCCGTAAAGGGGCTGGCCCATGAGCATGGCCCGGAAGGCCAAGACCACGTTGATCACCGGGATCAACGCCATCGGGTAGGTCAATTGAATGCCCGGGATGATGCCCACCATGGCAGGCAGAATGAACACCATCTGCACGGGCCCCAGCAGTGCTTGCCCTTCCTTGAACGTCGCCGCCAGGGAAGCGCAGGCTGTAAGTGCCGCGCTTACGAACAGCGAGAAGAAAAAGGCCAGGGGGATGGCACCGATCACGGCGATGGTGGGAATGGAAATGCTGATGTCGACGTCGACGGGCAATCCGGCCAGGAGGTGCTCAGCGGACAGGGACAGGGCGAAGAGGCTGAGGGCTGTGGCGGTCATGGCCAGTGCGCCGACGGCGAGTACTTTGCCCGTGATGATGGACGAGCGGGCGAGGGGGATGAGCAGTGTTGTCTCGGCCGTGCCCCGCTCTTTTTCCCCGGC
>JAPKBO010000071.1 GCA_028823395.1 Planctomycetota bacterium
GCCTTCATGGCGTCCCAGGGATACACGGACAGCAACGTCTTCAGCATGGTTCTTGGGCGCAAGAACAACCTCTTCATCGTGGATGCCGGGGCCAACGCCATCGTCCGGTATAGCTTCCAGACATCCACGCTGTCGGTATACGTGGACATTCCTGGAGAGCCCAATCCGACAAGCGTGGGGCCTCCGATTATCGACGCCGTTCCCACCCGCCTACGATGGGACGGGAAGACGCTGCGTGTGTCCACTCTGACAGGTTTCCCCTTTCTTCCGGGTTTGGCCAAGATCTACGCGATTGATGCAGGCAAGCAGCTCTCCGTTGAACAGGACGGTCTCACCATGGTGACGAGCTTCGACTACGACCCGACCAACGAGCGATTGGTGGTGACCGAATTTGCTTCATCCTTCGATCTAGTCACGGGCTTTGCCCCGAACTCGGGTTCAGTCGTGGAGTTCACGAGGACGGGTGATCGGGTTCCCATCTCCGTTGGCGCGAACTTTCCAACGGCACTCATGCACAAGCTGGACGGAACCCCATTCTTCGCGAGCCTTGCAGACGGAGTGATGTACAGAATCGATCCTGGTGCCATGAACTTTTGCGTGACGAGTCGCAACTCCGTTGGCTCTGGCGCGACCTTGAGCCATTCCGGATCGGTTAGTGTCACGGCCAACGATCTCGCGCTTCGGTGCGACTATCTCCCGACTGACCAGTTCGGCTTGTTCTTCTACGGTTCTGCTCCCACGATGGTGGCCCTCGGTGGTGGCTATCGGTGTGTGGGCGGGCCGAAACTCTTCCGCTTGGGCATCATGAAGAGCAATCAGGCGGGGGTGGCGTTTTGCCCCGTGGACAACTCTGCGCTTGCCAAGGGTGGTTCTTTCCTTCCGGGCTCCGTCTGGCAATTCCAGTATTGGTACCGCGACAGCGGAATCGGCGCCGGCAGTAGCCTGTCGGACGGCCTGCAGATCATGTTTACGGACTGACCGGGAGGGCCCTATTTAAAGGGCCACGATTATCCCGAGGGGATCGGCGGCGGCCCCATTGTGAGACAGGGTTCATTACTGTCTCAATAATGGGCACTCCTAATAAAAGCCCCATTCCTGGACTTGTGCGCATTGAGGTCAAAGATGAGATTGTTTCAAGCAATCCCATCCCACCGCAGGCCGTTCCTCCCTATGGCTCGCGGTGTACACCCCTCTAGAAGATCATGTTGACCCGTATTTCTACAACTGTCGTTCTCGCGCTGAGCCTCGTCGCCGCCCTTCAGGCTCAGGTCACCATTACCAACCATTCGGGCTTTCTGAGCGCTGCCGGGATGCACGCTCTCCAAGGGTCTTCAATCGGTTCTGGGTTCCTCGTTGTGGAGGCTGGCACCGGCATTAACGACGGCCGCGTGACCTTCTTGGAGGATGTCACATTCAACCGTCAGACCGTCGTGGCTGGGCTGCCCTCAAACTTGGTTGCGGGTTTTGCCTCCGGGCCCCGGGATGCCACCCTCTCGGGCGATCAGCTATACGTCGCCCTGGGCCAGAACGCTGACCCCCTACTGGATTCCACGATTCTGCACTTCGACCTGCAGGCTACGCCTTGGTCGATTGGTTCGCCGGCACTAACCGTTGCAGATGCAGCGACGCTGATCCCGGTCAAGAGTTTCATGCAGAGCCAGGGGTACTCGTACAGCGGCGTACACAGCATGGTCTTGGGCAGAAAGAACAACCTCTTCATTGCGGACGCGGGGGCGAGCGCAATCCTGCGCTACAACATCGGACTAGGGACCCTTTCGGTCTACGCAGATATTCCCGGTGAGGTAAATCCCACGAGCGTGGGGCCGCCGGTCATCGCTGCTGTTCCCACCCGCATCCGCTGGGATGGCAAGAAACTGCGCGTCTGCACCATGACGGGGTTCCCGTATCTTCAGGGACTCTCAAAGATCTACAGCATCGATGGGCCGAGCACGGTTTCAGTAGAAACGGCGGGCTTGAACCTGGCCACGAGCTTCGATTACGACCCGATCAATGGACGGTTGGTTGTGGCAGAGTTCGCTGGGTCATTTGACCCGGCAACGGGCTTTGGGCTGAACTCCGGTTCCATCGTCGAGTACAACCAGAACGGTCAGCGAGTGCCGATTTCAGTGGGCGCGGCGTTTCCTGCGAACATCATGCATAAGCCGGATGGCACGCCATACTTCGTGAGTCTCTCTGACGGGAACATGTACCGCATCGATCCGGGTTCGATGAATTTCTGCATCACGTCACGAAACTCCGTCGGAACAGGAGCCCTCATCAGTAATGCGGGCTCGGTAAGCCTCCAGGCCAATGACTTCGCCCTGAAGTGTGACAGCCTGCCCGTTGGGGAATTTGGCTTGTTCTTCTATGGGTCGGCCCCAACCTATTTGCCCCTTGGCGACGGCTATCGCTGCGTCGGTGGGGCCAAGTTGTTCCGCTTCGACGTGCTGCAGAGCAATCAAGCTGGAATCGTGTTCTACCCCATGGACAACACAACGCTGCCCGGGCCGGGGACGATCCTCTCCGGTAGCATCTGGCAATTCCAATATTGGTACAGGGACAAGAACGGCATCGGCGGCAGCAATTTGTCGGATGGCCTGCAAGTGATGTTCACGGACTGAGAGAGTCCGGAAACGCGATCCAGGGGCCAATCGGGCCCCCCTAGGTTCTCAACCGGGAATCTGTTTCCCACTCTGTGGGACGCGTCAAGAAACGCCCTTCGGGGGCGGTATCCTGAAGCATGGGAATCTTCACTGGACGCCAGGTCTTGGCACTCGCCGCAGTATTGGCCCCTTTGGTTACGGCCTGCGGCGCCCCAGTCAACCAGGATGATCCTGGTGGCGGCGGTGGCGGCAATGGTGGCGGCTCGGTGACCATGACGGGCAACTGGGTCATGCATGCTCGAAGCAGGGCCACCACTCCACCTGGGACCGAGGCCTGCCGTACCCTCTTTGTCACTTTCTCGGACAGCGGCCAGGGCGTGAAGGCCTACCTGGACCTCGATGCAGATGGGGGATTCACGGAGGGCATCAGCGTCGTTGCGACGGGTGCCGCTGGAGGCGTGCGGCTGAAAGGTCAATACACCTGGAATGGCACGAACTACTCCTTCGACACTCTCGTTTGGGAGTTCAGTTGGGGGCACGCTGCGGGTGACGCTACCTACAGCGTGGGATCTGCTCCCAGTCAATCTGAAATGGTGACCATGGTGAAGATCATGAACCTTCCCCGGCATGACCTGAACGGTGCGTGGGATATCGACCATACGCTTGATTGGGCAACGGGCGGTCTCTCCTATCTTGCCGGCATGACGGAGAGCGGCGTCTATCAGATCGCTCAGGAAATGAGCGGGCCCATGCAAGGCTTCTTTGAGGCCAAGAGCGCAGACGGTAAGTGCTTCACCGGGATCGTCAACGACAGCCAAATCACACTCGCCCGCCGGTATGAGGACTACGAATGGTTGTGGACCTACACCTACACCAATCTGAATGCTGATGGCGACTGGTTCGGCGGCACCCACCTAGGCCAGGCCGAGCTCGGCGGGCTTCAAGAGGACGTTGGGTGGTCGATGGTGGCGTACCGCACGGGGCAGTAGCGTCGGGGCGTACTCGTCCTCCACGCGCCGCGGACTTACTAACCCTTCCGCAAGGGGTCATTCTGAAAGGGACCCCGTGAGGTTCTAGCGTTCAAGTAGAACGCGCAGTGGGGCGGCTTGCTCTCCGCCTTTGGGTTGGATTGACAGCGGATTGTCACCCCACCACTCTCCGGCCGCCCAGTAATACACCGGAGTTTGGCGCGCCGTCGCGCTTTTCAAGAGGGCAGCCAATACAGGAAGCCAATGGGGATCGTCTCTGGGTACGCCGCATTCTCCGATCACACCCCGAACCCCGTTGCGTTTGCACCAGTCAAGGAAAGGGGCTACGCGCGAGATGCCACGGGTGAGGACGGCGCCATCTCGACCTTGCTCTTCGTCGAAGGACAGCTGGTAGGTTCCACTGAAGTCGTGGTCAAAGTAGCAGTGAGCCTCATAGACGACGTCATCTAAGGGGTCGGCGATCCAGGCTCGAGCTCCGTTGTTTCTCTGCCAGTAATAGGAGTTGGACCAGCTGTCGCCGGAAATCCATAGGGTTGTACGGTCGCCGTGGATGCGCAGAGCATCGACCACATGTTGTGAGATCTTGCGCCAGCTCGCTTGACCCATGTCGTGCGGTTCGTTCATGAGAGCAAAAGCCTCAATGGCCTGGTGCCCTCTGAGCCGTTCCGACAATTTGCACCACAGGTCAGATAGATGCTCCTGGGTAATGCCTCGACCGTCCGTGGCCGGGGCACCAACAATCCGCCCGTCGGGGTATCGACTCTCCCCCAGGCAGTAGCGCCCGTAGTTGTGGAGGTCCAACACTACTTGGCAGTTCAGTTGGCTTGCGGTGTCGAGAGTCTCGAAGATGCGCCCCAACTCCACATCGTTGAGATCTCCGCCGAGAACTCCTTGGAGTCGCTCCCACCGAACAGGAAGCCGAAAGTGGGTCATACCGACTTGCGCGAAGTGGCGCATGGTCTCGGAGGTTGGGTACGTGTAGTCCACCCCAAACGTGCCGGGAGCCGAGCCGCCAAACCCTGGAACGTGGGTGCCGAACTCCGCGCCGGCTAGGCTGACTCCACGGTAGCCCGTGGAGTCCACACCTCCTCCCACCAACCCCAGGGGTCGCGGTGCGAGGACGGCTGCCCCGGCCAGGGCTCCGGCCAAAAGGACGATTTGCGTTACCACCTTCACGGCGTGGCTCCTTCAGCGGCTAAAGGCTCGGCTTAGGGCCAGCGAATGGTGAACAGGAGAGAGTTAGCGGTCACGTTGATCTCAGAAGATCGGAGCATCCGCGAGTTCAACTTCATGCCGAACCACTCACTGAAGTCGTAGCCAGCCTGGACACCCAACTCCGTGTAGCCGGTTCCGTTATTGTCCACCGCCAGACGGCTAGAGGCTCCGTACCACATGTCCGGAGTACCCGTGAACCAGTACTCACCAAATTGGTGGCGCCAGTCAACCTGAGTCGAGAAGATGGAGTAGCCAGAAGGCGCGAAGTAGGGGATGTCGAGAGTGGAGATATCGTCGCCATCAGTGAGGCCATCACTCTTCTTCGAGAAATCGAGGGTGTCGATCTTGGTCAAGATGCGCAGGCTCTGGGGAGCTGGCGAGAATTCGTATGCCGCGAACAGGTTCATCTCGAAGCGTGCATTGCCATCAGAGTAATCGGCGAACATCAGGCTGGCGCCGTAGTCGACGGCGCGACTGTGCTTTTTGGTGACACCCATGCGCGCGCCCGTGCGGTGCAGGTCGTTAGCGATGGTCACGCTGTTCTCGGCTACGTTGTCGGCGAACACCCTCATGTCGACGCCCAATTCCTTGAGGGTGCGGTGTTCAATTCCGAGGTCAAACAGCAACCGCTCCTGAAAGGCATCCTCCGAGAGGTTGTAGTGGGGAGCCTCCATGGCACCGGTCACGACGGTCCTCTCTCCCATACGCTTGGATCCACGGACACGTAGGACGTTGGCGTTAAGGGGTGAATTTTTGATCCGGTCGTAGGTTCGCTGACCCAGCCCGACCGCGAAGAAATCGGCGGCGTCACCCATTGGGAAGATGAGTTCTCCAATGCGGCTATTTTCATGCATCACCGACAGTCCGGAGCGGCCATTGCGATCTTCAGAACTGATGTCCAGTAGGAACTTCGGCCGCGTGGCAAGATTGGCGCCCTGGAGCGCAAGTTCGGCCTCCTTGTGGCCCGTGACCATGGAAATCAACTCCTCGTAGGACTGGGCGGCAAGCCGCGTATGACCTTCACGGTGGTGGAGTTGAGCCAAATCAAAATGGGCTTCCAAGTTGGCGGGCTCCACTACGACAAGTTGCTCTAGCGCGTCCTTGGCGATCATCGGGCGGGAAGACATGTTCATCTTCACTTCGCGCTCAAGCCGGATACCTTCGGAGACCTCAAGCTCTGCTTCGAAGTCCATTCCCGCGCGCATGCCAGCATCGGGGGTATTCGATCCAAAGATGTCTACCGGGTAGGCCCCCGTGGGCAGTCCCGCCAAGAGTTCATCGTAGGCCTCGAAGGACGCTTCGTAGTCCTGGTTCCAGTAAAGCGCACGAGCTCGCTCACGTTTTACGTAGGTGTAGGACGCATCCTGGGCGATCAGGATGTCGTACTCCGCGATGGCCTTGGGGAAGTTGTGTCGAATGATGAATGCGCGAGCTAAACCCAAGCGGGCACGACTATTGTTCGGATCCCGGGCGAGAACCGTAGTAAAGACTCGCGCGGGGTCCGCAACGAAGCCAGCCTTAAGTTTTTGGTTATAGGCTTCGCCAAGAAGGACCATGGCCATGGCGTTGTCAGGTTGCCATTGCAGCACGTTCCTCAGTTCGCCAATGGCGCGATCCCATGCGTAGTCGCCTAGGGACAACTTGGCTAGCTCAACGCGTAGGCGAATGTCTTCGCCGGAAGCCAACACGGTAGATGACATCAAAGCCATCTCGCCGCCGTCCCGGTTCCCACCCTTTATGCGCGCGCTCGCTAGGCCATAGAAGGCCTCGGGAGTGTGCGTCATGGGGCTCTCGAGTGCATCCCGGTAGGTGCGTGTCGCGAGGACCGCGTTTCCGGAAAGCAAGTGCGTTTTGGCGAGTGCCAACTGCACCTGGGCAACGGCCAGGGGGTCGTTACTGTGGTTGTCGATATAGCGTTGGCACGTTGCCCTGGCTTGGGCGTAAGCCTTCAGCTTGAGGTGCGCACGCACCAGGCCCAAGACGCCCTCAAGGTAGTTGGGCCGTTGGGCGAGGACGGATTGGCAGACAGCTGCTGCATCCTCGTAGCGCCCTTGGGTGATGAGGGTGTTGGAGAGCTCAACGCGAGCGCGCGGCCCGAGGGGGCTGGACATGGGGACCTTACGCAGGTCGGCCTTGGAATACTCCGCATCGCCTTTCTCACGGCGCAGGACGGCCATGAGAAGACGTACTTCGTAGTCATCCGAGTGCTTGATAAGCAGACTCTGGTAGATGCCCTGGGCATCCACCCAGCGGCCGATCAACTGGAAGTAGCGCGCTTGGGCGAGCTGAAACGCTCGCAGGTTCCCTAGCGATCCGTCGAGACGGTCAAGTGCGTCTCGAGCGGCGCTGACGTCATAGGCCTCCAGGAGGATTCGAGCGCTCATCAACCGGGCGATGGGGTCATTGGGGGCCACGTCCAGCACCTGGCGGTTGACCTGCATGGCCAGCTTGTAGTTCTTGACGAGTAGCAACTGGTCAACCAGTTGGATTCGGGGCTGGGTGCGTTGTGTCTGCAGCTCCGCCATTTCGCCGACCAGCCTGTGGGCACGATCCAGGTCCCCGGTCTGAAGGTAGCAGAGCACCAGGTTGGTGACCCACTCGACCTCCATGGGGTAGCGGCGGTGGAGCCTCTCCAGATAGATCAGAGCTTCGGAGGGGCGCTGCATATCGAGCAGCACGGGAGCGAGAAGCAGTTGATCTTGTTCGTTAGAGGGGTCGAGTTTGCGCAGGTAGCGGTCATAGATCTGCTGGGCGCGTTCGAAGTCCTTCACCCAAGCGTAGACCCGCACGAGCATTGCGGCGGAAGAGACATCGTTGGGCGCCTCCGTGAGAATGCCCTCGAGTTCCTCCATGGCAGACCAGTACTCGCCACCGATGATAAGGACGTTGGCCAGGTTCCGACGGAGTTCGAGATCCTCGGGCCGTCCAATCCGGACTTCCTCGAAGGCCTCCCGCGCTAGTGAGAGCTGCCCCTCATGTACCAGCAGGCCGGCATACTCCATGCGGACGCCGTAGTCATCGGGGACTTGCAGGAGGTAGGACTCGAACAGGGAGATTCCTTCAGACCAGCTCTCGAGCGCAACGGCATTACGTGCAGAGCGGAGAAGCAGCTCCTGCTCGTCTGTGCGCAGGGGCGTATCGTCCTGAGAAAACGTCGGCGTCGAGGGTGTACTGGGATCCTGCAGGCCGAAGCGTGACGGAAGGGTGGCGTTTGCGGGACCGGTTGGGGGGGTGAGGTCCCGCTCTTGGATCGCAGCTGGATTACCGGTGGGCTCCACGAAGGTGGGTTCATCCTTGCCTGGGCTGCAGGCCGCAAGGAGCAAGAAGAGGGGGAGTCCGGGGGTGTTTGTGGGTCGGAAACGCATTGCTAGGTCTGGGTGGGGATGAATCAGAACGAGGCAATGGATCGGATCGTAGGTCCCATGGACTTGACCCTTTTTCGGATCCCCATAGGTGGCCACTGTGTCACAATAAGGCACATACTTACGGCCCTAAGTCCTTCATGAGGAAAGAATTAGAGCTAAGGATCGATTATACGTGATCCTAGGGTACTGTTATGCAGAGTCGTAAGAATGCTTGAAGTCCTACTCATATTGCCTGCTAGCGAGAATACTCCGTGACCAACAAGATTCGACAGTCCCTCATGGTTCTGTGCGCGGTGGTGTGCATCGGGTACCTCGTCTATAGGGGCCTGTACACACTCAACCACGAAAGCGCGTACGCCACGGCGGCATCCTGGATGCTGTATCTGTCGGAAATCTGGGGAACGGTCTCGTTGCTTCTGTTCCTGATGCAGGTTTGGGACCCCACCGAACCCCCCGAGCAGCCGCCCCTGGAAGAAGGTGACGTGGACGTATTCGTGCCCTCTTATAACGAGGACATCTCGATTCTGAGGGGTACGTTGCAGGCCTGCTTGGCCATGGACTATCCGCACAGGACGTTCCTGTTGGATGACGGCAACCGGGCCGAGATGAAGCTCCTATGTGAGGAGCTGGGCATTCACTACATCACCCGGGATAACAACCTGCACGCCAAGGCGGGCAACCTGAACAACGCCCTCGACCAGACCGAGGGCGAGTTTGTGGCCATTCTGGACGCGGACCATATTCCGGAACCTAACTTCCTTACGAAGATGATCGGCCACTTCCGCGATGATGAAGTGGGCATGGTTCAGTCTCCCCACGCATTCTCGAACTTCGACACGTTCCAGGGGCGTGTCAACTACGAGAAAGGCCGCTTCTGGGATGAAGGCCTGCTGTTCTACAAGGTCATTCAGCCTGGCCGTAACTCGACCAACTCCGTCATCTTCGCCGGCAGCGCCGCCATCTTCCGCCGTAAGGCTCTCCAGGAAGTCGGCTACATCGCAACCGAGACAATCACCGAGGACATGCACACGGGGATTCGCATGTCGGCTCACGGCTGGCGCACGGTTTACGTGAGTGAGCGTTTGATCGCAGGTCAGGGTGCATCCGATGTGACGACCTACCACTCTCAGCGTCTGCGGTGGGCCGAAGGCAACCTCTCCATTCTCCGGTATGACAACCCCCTGACCATTCGTGGTCTGAGCTTTGGGCAGCGCCTGACCTATTTCGCGTCGATTATTCACTGGGCTGGAGGAGTGCCGCGCTTGGCCCTCTATCTGACGCCTGTGCTGATGCTTCTTTCCGGTGTGGCTCCGGTGGCCGAGATCACCCCCACTCTGGCTGTCGTATTCCTGACCTACCTGGGAACCATGATGCTGACCTTGCGGGTGATCTACCGCGGGTACACGAACTACGATCTGATCGAGTTCTTCAACATGGCGAACTTCTGGACCCAGATGCGTTCGACGTGGAGGGCGGTTTTCACTAAGCAGAAAGCCAAGTTCGTAGTGACGCACAAGCGCGGTGGCCGTCAGGGCTCGACCCTTCCCCACATCATTCCCCAGGTCCTGCTGCTCTCCGCTCTGTGGTGCAGTTTGGTTTATGGGTGGGTGCGGCACCTGCTGTTCGACCCTCAGCTTGATCTCATCGGCTTGGGCATCGCCAGCTTCCTGATTTTGCACCACTCGCGCTATGCCGTGGCCTACCTGCGCTGCGCCATGGCCCCGGCTTCCAAGCGCGCGATCTACCGCCACCGCTTGAACCTGCCCGTGCGCTATGAGTTCAAAAACAACGAGGGTAAGACCTTTGAGGGAATTGGCGTCACGACGGACTTGAGCGATTCGGGTCTGGGTATTTCGGCCTACTCGAGCCTGCCCACGAATGTTCGTGGTCTCGTCGAAGTGATCGTCAACGGTGACCGCATGAAGACGGAGGCCGTGATTCGCTATGCCGCTCATCGCGAAGGTGAAGCGCACCGTGGCGCGCAGGCCCCCAACCTGTACCGCTACGGGCTGGAATTCGTGGATCCGACCCCCGAGGCCTTGGATGCCGCCAGTCGTATAGCACAGCGATTCGCCGTGGCTCCGTGGTACTCGGTGTTTGAGCGTAACCGTAAGACTGGAGTCCGCGTCCGCGGCCACCTCTCGGACCGCGAGGTTTCGCGTGAAGAATTCAAGCTGCCGGTCATCATGCGCATTGGGGAGGAAGAGGTGCATTGCACGACCCGTGACCTGAGCATCCGTGCCATGCGCTGCATTCTGGCCAAGCCCATTGAGGACGGAACAGTCTTTGATGCCCAGATTGTGAGCCCCATTGGGCCGATCAAGGTCAAAGCACGAGCCACCGTTTCGCGTGTCATCACCGGGCCTCCGCACCGGGTATCGGAGTACGTCTTCACTTTCGACGGATTTGAAGACCAAGGCCGCAGCCTGCTGCAGTCGCTCCTCGACCTGGGCGGCCAGCCTGCCCTGCGATCTGGACTTACCCTCGATCACGAGCGTCCGCGCCGTCCATTCTCCCGCCCGGTCCTGGCCGGCGCGCTGGCCGTGGCGATCTTCTCGCCAGTGGCGATTGGTGTATTCCGCCAGGTGCACGATGACGACCTGCTCTTGGCTGGATCAAAGGGAGAGCTGTCACTGAGCATGGAGACGGTCAACGCCGAGGACCTGGACCGGATTTTCACCGAGACCCTCTCGGATGACCTTCCCGACAAAAGGCGGCTGTTGCTCCTGAAGGAGGCCCTGGAAGAGGGCAAGCGCTTCCCCGAGCTCGTGCGTGTCTGCCGGATTCTGTCCTCACAAGACCCCGATGATGGAGACATGGGAATGGCTTTGGCGAGTGCCCTGACCCTCGCAGGCCGCTACCGAGAATCCGAGGACATCTGCCAGTTCTGGGTGTCCCGCATCAGCCAAGACGGCGCTGATCCCGCAGGTCTCCTGACGTTCCAGGTATTGCAGGCTCGTAACACTCTGGCCTCTGGGGATGCCTTTGCTGCCCTTGACCGGTTCCGACGTGCCCTTGCCTTGTTCCCGAATGATATTCCGACGCGTAAGGAGTATGCCGGTCTCTTGCTCCAGGTGGGCCTACCCGATGAGGCACTCCGGCAATATGCCGCGATCCCACAGGACCTGGCCGTGCGCATGGAGTTGGTGTCCATCTATTCGGCCCTCGAGGATTTCGAGGCGGCGGAAAAACTGATTCGTGAGATGTTGCAGGAGAACCCAAGCGACCACACCTTCCAGATGAAGTTGGCGGAGTTGCTTACTTGGGATAAGCGTTACGACGAGGCTGAGCGCATCTACCGCGAACTCCTGGCGCAAAATCCCTATGACGTAGACATTCGCATCTCGCTGGCCCAGACAATGACTTGGGCTGGGGAAGCAGACCTGTCGCTGGTGGAATACGGACACATGATTGACGAGGGCAATGACGACTGGCGTCTCCTCGCTGGTTTCCTGGATGCCTTCCTGGGTGCGGAGCGACGTACGGAGAGTGACACCCGTCGCTTGATGTGGATGGTTAGCCTGTACAACCGAGGCGCCGAGCCGCCGAGCTTGGACATCGCGGGGCGCTTGGCTACGGCTTTGACCATTATCGGCGACTTCACGAGCTCGCTGGGCATGCTGCAGACTGCCGTGACGGCAAACCCCGAGAATCGGAGCCTTAGAATGCGCCTTGCCGATGCCCTCAGCGCCGCAGGGAAACACGCCGAGGCCCAACACCACTATCGGGCTCTCCTTTCTGAAGCCAGAGAGAAGGGGAAAAGCAGCAGTACCCGCTATTGATCCATCCCCGTAGGGAGACTCAAGCTGATAGCTTGATCTGCCGATAGGCCTGAGATGGACCCCGCCCCCTCCAACCCCCAACGCGGCCTAAGAAGCCGTCGCCCCTCCGTTTCACGGCAGGAGCCTCGCCTTCAGCCCAGGGCGACGTCTGCACCGAAAACGGTGGAGCCCCAGCCGAGGGCGATGAACATCGCGGGCCTGGAATTTGGGACCCTGCTGCCCGGGTTCTGCGCTGAGCACCCGGGCAAGATCGGCCGGGACTATGTTCAGACCCGTGCCCGCACATATGACCTGCTAGCAGATCAGGGGTTCAAGACATTCAGAATCCCGTTCCGCTGGGAGCGTATTCAGCCTGTCCTTGGCGGTCCGTTGGACCCTGATGCGGTTCAGCAACTGCGCTTTCAGGCCAATCTCGCGGCCCGCGTTGAGGGCAAGATCATCTTGGATTTGCATAACTATGGGCGCTATGTACGTGCGCTGGATAGCGGCCCTGTCGAGTGCCAGATCGGGCAAGATCACAATGGTTGGGTGCCCCTGACCAAGGACGACTTTGCGGACCTCTGGGCACGCATATCTTATGCCCTCTGTGGTCTTCCAGAAATTGCGGGCTACGGACTGATGAACGAGCCCCACGACCTGGGCCCTGGTGTTTGGGTGGAGGCATCGACTGCTGCCGCGGAGGCGATCCGAGGTTGTGGCGATGACACGCCCTTGTACGTTTCGGGAGATCGCTGGGCGAGTTCCATGCATTGGAACCAAGTCAATCCGAGCCGGCCGTGGATAAGCGAACGCAAGGGGCCGGTCATTTACGAAGCGCACTGCTACTTTGATCATGACGGTTCGGGCGAGTACGAGCTCTCCTACGAGGAGGAGCTTGAGCGCGACCCAACACTCCCCTCCCGGCCCACGGCGCGGCTGGAGCCTTTCCTGACCTGGCTAAGTGAAAACCGGGCTAAGGGCTTCTTGGGCGAGTTCGGTCTCCCGGTTCAGTCCGAACAGTGGTCACATTTGCTGCCTGGCTTCCTGGACGCCCTCGACGGGGCCGAGGTGCCGGTTGCCTGGTGGGCTGCAGGTGAGGGCTGGGGAGATTACCCCCTGTCCATGCAGCCCCACCCCCACGGATTTGACGTTTCACCGGCCTCCATTGAGCTGCAGAGGGGTCTGGACAAGTAGCGCCTCACTCCCAGGCCGAGTGGCTTGGGCCGGGTTGCGGTAGGCGCGCGGGAGGGGCTCTTCTATGCTGGGCGTGGCCATTCGGTCCGCGATAACAGCAACCATGACAAGCCCCCGACCCACCACCTACTGGGATTACATCCACGTCGAGGATCTCCTGTCTTTGCAGGGAGGACTTCCCGGCGAGACGGCGCCCCCTAGCAATGATGAAGTCCTCTTCATCACGGTCCATCAGATCTACGAGTTGTGGTTCCAACTCATCCTGCGAGAACTCCAATCCGCACGGGATTTGTTCGGGAAAGACACAGTCCAGGAGCAAGAGCTCTCTGGTGCCGTATCAAGCTTGCGCCGGATTAGCACAATCTTCTCGGTGGCCTCAGATCACTTCAAGGTGGTGGAGACCTTGCCCACGCGGGAGTATCTCGAGTTCCGCAAGAAACTCATGCCGGCTAGCGGTGGTCAGAGCGCTCAGATGCGACAGATTGAGGTCTTGTTCGGTCTCGATGAGAGGGACCGAGTCCTCCTCGGCGAGAAAGACTGGCACATGAATATCTTGCGGGAGCCCGATGGTTCAGAGGGTAAAGCCTACAAGCGGGTCACAGAGCAAATGGCCGCAGGTCCGAGCCTAAGGGAGACCATCGAGCAATGGTTGCTGCGCACCCCGATTGATGGTGTCGCGCACGACGATCCTGATGCTGAAGCGGCTCTTGAGCGATTCATCACGCGTTACCTCGTTGCTCACCGCAGCGAGGTCGAGGAAAACATGGAGTACGCGAAGTCCATTATGGCTGGCGGTGTGGCCCATGAGGACTTGGAGTCACGCTACCAATGGGAAGCTCAGTCGGCAGAAGAATTCTTGCGGCCCGATGAGGCCGCAGGGGGGGCCCGTCTCGCACGCATCCGTGCCGCCATGATTTTTATTGAGACCTACCGCGAGTTGCCACTGCTGGCTTGGCCCAGAGAGGTGCTCAACGAGTTGATCAAGCTCGAACAGCGCTTCCTTATCTACCGCCAACGTCACGCGCGGATGGTAGAGAGGGTTATCGGCTCCCGGACGGGGACCGGTGGCAGCGAGGGCGTTAAGTACCTCGACGAGACCGCACTGCGCTATCGGATCTTCAGGGATCTATGGGCTGTGCGCACACTCATGATCCGGCCCGGGGCAACGCCCGAGCTTGAGCGGCCCGAGTTCTACGGTTTCCGCGGCGACAGCTAGGGAATCTCTTCGGAGCTTAGAAGCCCGAGTGCAGCCGGATCACGAGCAGGCCGGACCGATCTGCATCGCTGGACGTCCGTATGTGGTTCACCATCCATCGAGTATCGGAACTGAGATGCCATGTCAGGCCGAGGGTGAAGTTGTTCATTACTCCACCATCAACCCAGTCATCCTGCAGGTCCGTTTGGGAATAGCGTGCACCCAGCTCCCAGGCTCCCCGACCGCCGCCACCTAGAGTCGGATGCGCCACCGATAGTCGGCCCATGGAATGGGTGGAGTCGCGGTAGCTTCGTCTCTCCCCGGTCAAGACCGTGCTGGCTTGCAGGTAGCCGCCGTGGAGGTCGGCTTGGGTTCCGCCATCCTGTTTCAGGCTGGCGAAGAAGAACTCGGCTTGAATGGTGAGGGCCTTCCGCTGCCAGGCGGTTTCAAGCACCAGGCCTGAGGTGCTGTCCGCTGCGATCAAGCCCGTGTCTACACCATTTCGTGCCAGATGAACTTCGGGGTCTGCCGCCAGGCGAACCCCATCTGCTTGGGTGTCGCGATAGGTAGCGGACAGCCCAAGGTGTAGGAGGTCTTCACCCTCAACGTTTCCCAGGGGCAACCAAGTCACGCGCCCGGTGATTGCCTTGTTGTTTAGGAGACCTTCATCTGCCATTCCGATGGACTCCCTAAACACCCCCGCTTCCCAACCAAGCCATGCGTCCGACTTGTGGACCCTCACACCCCGGTTGCGCCCAAAAGTAAGCGCCTGCGTGGGAGAGGCGCGTTCAACAAATGTTAGATGCGCGGATGATGTACGTGCGTCCAAGCCGAATGGTTCGCGAAAGTGTCCGGCACGGACGTTTGGTTGATCTGGAATTCTCCACTCGAGCCACCACTCCAGCAGCCTTGGATCCCCACCCTTGAATTCGCCTTGGGTTTTGAATGCGAGCTGCGGACTCAACTCTCCCTGCAGGAGTAACCGCAGGCGGCGAGTCTGGTCTGATTCACTTAGATCGTTACGCCAGTTGGAGTCAAGGTCCCCCCAATCGTGCATCCAGCGCCCATTGAGGCGAGCCCGGGGGTGGCCCTGCTCTCCTTCGACCCAGAATCCCTCGCGATAGAGGGGTGAGCTTTCGGGCTCGCTGAGAGGTTCCTGAGAAACAAACGAGAGGGCAAGGCTGGCAACTAGGATCATCGATTGGGATTCTATGCGCATGGGCTTCTCTTTCGTTAGCTAGGAAGCCCAACCCCTCCTCATGCAGGACGATTTCTACTGTGAGCAAGTCCTGAGCGGCGAGACACCGGTCGCGGTTGTCATGGAGACGGATGCCGTGCTCGCCTTCCATCACACGCGACCGTTCTGGCCTGTGCACATTGTTGTGATCCCAAAAGTCCACGTGCCCTCACTTGCGGATTTGGGAGACTGCGATCCCAGCCTTCTGATGGAGCTCATGGCTGTGGTGCGCCATGTTGCGGCCGAAGTAAATCTGGAGCATGGGGCGGCTCGGGTGCAGACAAACCTCGGCCATTATCAGGACTCCAAACATCTACATTTTCACGTAAACTACGGGGAGCCTGGAGCCCCGCCTACCAACGAGCGATAGTGGCCAAGATGGGCAAAACTTTAGGAGCTAAGTACAGGTGCATCCGCGTGACGGCGAAGGAACGAGCATGATCCCTGAATCAACCGCTGGCCCTGAACATGCTGCTAGGCAATTCGCCACAAAGGGCGAGTTCCTTGATCTACGCCCCCATGTGCGCGGCCACATCCACGACACCTTCGTATCCACCTGGACC
>JAPKBO010000279.1 GCA_028823395.1 Planctomycetota bacterium
TGTGTGGCTCTGTGTGAGAGCCACCGCGTAGCGAGTAACATGGGGGTCAATGGAGGATTAATTGGTCTTTCGCACAAATCCGCTAATCCACTAAGGCTCCATGTGAACAGACACCTTAGTGGGTTAGCGGATTACTAATTCGCTAATTCGCTAATCCGCTAAATCCTATGTTACCCTCTCCTACTCTGTGTCTGTGTGTCTCTACGTGAACGTATTACTGACAATTTCAATTTGAACTTGCTATTCCTAACAACATAGGATATAGCGGACAGAAAGCATTGTTTGAATACATATTCGAATACATCACGCAATGGTCATGTGCGCTGGCACCGCCATTCCCCTTACTACGGGTGCGTTTCCAGATAATTCGTAATGCGCCCACTTATAATGCAGGAAAATATCAGTAATGCATGGTTTCTAAATTACGGATTATCTGGAAACGCACCCGTACTAAGACACGCACCAAAGCGACGCGTGCCGCCCAGCAATACATGATGAGGAAGCATTTTGGTTGGGTTTTGATGCGCCTCTTGTTTGTGCACTCACGACTTGCCCTTCTCGCCCAGCTCCCGACACAGCTCATCCACCTTCCCCTCGAACGCCGCCTCGCTCTCCAACACCGTGCCATAGAACCCATACCATAGACGCACCCCAAGCAGCATCCCGAGCCAGCCCTTCGCACTGTACCCCTCCTCCATCATTAGTGGCACCATGTCAAGCTGTTGCTGGTACGCGTACTGCGCCTCCAAGCGGCAGTTGGCCGACTCCTTGTACGCCTGCGAGATGGCGTAGCACATCACCGCCGCACCCTCCACCGCGCTCGACATCGCTTCGACCGTACTTCCCTGCATCTTCTCGATGTCGATCCAGACGTTGTAGCCTCGACTTTTCAGCGAAGTGTTGATGCGCTTAATCTCTTCTTGGTGGCCCCAGTTGTACGAGAGCATCACATGCTCGTCGTCGTCGCCGTCGGCATCATCAGCGTCGTCATCACCAGCGGCACTACTGGCGCCATCTCCCGATGCCCGCGCCTCACGCCGTGCTGCAAGCCTTTCCTTCAGTAGCCGTTTCGCCGCCTCCTTTGTCTTCTGCCGAGCCGCCCCGTCCAGCTCGAACAGTGCCGTTGCTGCGCTCCGCCGTGCCACCTCGGACAGCGCCTCTTTCTCCTGCACCGCCCGCAGGCCTTCCATCACCCCCTTGTGCGCACGTAGCGCAGGCTTCCCATCCTCGCTCAGAGCGAGATTCTGCAATGCATCCACACATGTCGCTTGCAGCGTGTCGTCGCCTTCGGTGCCGCGTCGGGGGTTGGCTTCGTCGAGCAGCAGTCCCGCGACAAGATCGTCCAGCACGTGCGGGTTTTCCAGCACCAGCGGCTTGTCTACCAGATCGCATCGGGCAAGCGGCAAGCACGATAAGCTCAGCACGGGGCGGGTACAATGGAGGGGGAAACAGATGGAGGAGGACACAACTCACTGGCGTCGGCGATCACCATGTCGACGACCAGCTGGACCGCCCCCGCCACTGCCTTGCCACTCTTCTCGCGAGCACTCATCTTCGTCAGCCAGTCTGCCGTCGGCGACGTGTCGAAGTAGCGGTGCACAGTCTGCAGCACGATGGCCACCGCGGCCTTGTCCAGGGTCAGGCCGCCCTCATTCTTGCCAAGTAAGCTTACGCAGGCGTTCGCCGACGCCTCGGCCAGGTTGATACCCAGATACTGAAAGGCAACGTTGCTTATCGCCCAGAGCAGCGCCTCCGCGCACGGCATCAAGGCGGGGTGATGCTTCGGATCTTTGGCCGCAGAACTGATAATCGAAAAACAACCATAAAAGTTAAAGAATGAAAACTGTTCCTGGGCCGAGAGCTTCGCGTCGCGGTTCACGTTGGCTAGGTGCACCGCTTCGCTGATAATCTCGGGCCACACCCCGTCGTGCGGGACAGAATCCAGCAAGCCAAGCCCAGCCACATTGCCGATCAAGATCGAAAGCAGTTGAAGGCACACCGTGTCCACGCTCAGTGACTGCGCCAGCTCACGCCAACGCGTCGCAGGAAGCCCCGGCTCGATCACGCGCCGCCGGAGCTCCCACCCCACACGGGCCGGGTCGCACTGCAGAAAAACGCCCCTGCACTCCGGGGCCGTCTTCCAGTACAGGGGCGCACTGAGCGCCACGGCGGCCGCCGACGCCTCGACCACGTCGTCTGCCGCCGTCGCTGTGAGCAGTAGCGGCAGCAGCTCCTGATAGCGCGCTTTGGGGCACATGATATTGACCCAGTTCCCTGCTGTAGCCAACTGTGCTTGCTCAAGCTGTCCGCGCACGCTCGGGCACTGGCATGCCACCTCCATAGCGAGGTGCGCGCACGCTGTCGCACCAACCCACACCGCTACTCCTTCCCGGCCCTGCAGCCGCCCGTCGCCCACTTCTGCGTCAGGACCCTTTGCAAAGAGCGTTGCCAATGCATCCACTGCCGCAGCTCCGTTCCGCAGACCCAGCGCAAACAGAGACCAGTACGCCGCCGTCCGCTCCCCATCCGTCTTGCCCTCGTCCTGGGCAATCGCCACCACCAGCGACGCCGCCGCCACCTCCGCCATGGATGGCTCCGGCAGATGCACTCGTGGCAGGTTCCGGAGCGCATCAGCGCCACGCAGCCGCATGCGCACGTCGGCGGATGTCAGCTGCCGGCTTGCCCCAGCTACTACGTCGCCACATCGGCCCAGCTCATCGAGGGCGTCCGCGACTACCGTCACGCACTCCACGCCGACGTCAGCGTTCAGACGGAGCGCCTGCATGGCCGCCAGATACGCGCCCAGTTGGGCAAGGTCAGCCCCGTCGTACGCCACCAGCCGCTCCAGCAGGTGCTCGTCGACTTCCTCCAGCATCGCTTCGACACGTTCGCACTGCTGCTTCACCACTTTCCGCTGCTTGCGTGGCGTCGACACGAGCACGGCCTCCAGAACCTCCAACCCCACCTCCAGCACATTCACGAGCGCAGTCTCGGCGTCTTCGCCGCCGGCTTGTAGTCGCGCCACAAGCTCCTCGGCGGACTCCAACGGTTGAGATGGATCCAACTGCTGAACCGTTGGCGGACGCGGTCCGGGTGCTTCGTGCTTGGGTCGGCGCTGTTGGGATGACGATGGGGCAACGGCTGCTTGGACAGGCGGTGGCATGGCCGGGGGAGTTGGCTGCATCTGTACCCACGGTTGCCGCGGGCCAGACATGGCTACGCTGTGGCTGATGCCAGCGGGAAGTCCACGGTTCGTGTCTTCCCTGTGCTCCTGCCGCAGCTGGCCGAGCATACGTTCGAGTTGCTCGT
>JAPKBO010000072.1 GCA_028823395.1 Planctomycetota bacterium
GTGATCTACGGGAGCCCAGCTGCCTTTGCTGCGTTTACCAAGAAGGTGGAGCCCGCCGCCTTCGCCAACCTGTGGGTTGCGGCCTGCGCGGCCGCCGCCTTGGACGAGGAAACGGGAGCCGCTTTCGAGGAACGCTTTGGCATCCAGCCCTGTGAAGGCTACGGCCTGACGGAGTGCGGTCCCGTGGTCTCCTTCAATGTACCCGGCGGGGAGCACCATCAAGGGCGCCAGATGGCTCACCGCCCGGGGAGTATCGGCCGGCCTCTACCCGGCATTGCGGTGCGCGTTGTGGATCGCGAAAGCGGTGCGGTCTTACCCCAGGACGAGAGCGGTGAATTACAGGTCAAGGGGCCGAACGTGATGCTCGGTTACGTGGGAGGCGCAGATAGGGTCGGGGGCGCCGGCGCGGATGGATGGCTCTCCACGGGAGACCTGGCCCATATCGACCGGGGCGGCTTCCTGATTATCGACGGCCGCAGTGACGCCGACGATTCCCAGGCCTAGAGAGGTGCCGCTACGGCCACCTGACGGCTGGGGGCCAGTGCGGCTTGCAGTTCTTCGTTTGTGGAGTGACCGCAGAGCATGTCCGCCGCTAGCTGGCCCGCGGCCGCGCATACAGACATTCCATGGCCGCCGAATCCGGCTAGCCAGAACAGGCCCGCGACCTCTGCGTCCTGCCCGAGCCACGGGACGTCGTCGTCGGTCAGAGTGCGCAGGCCGGGCCAGAAGTGGGCCATGCTCAAGTCGCCGCAGCTAGGAAGAATGCGCAGGGCCTTCTCGGCCAAGAGCTGACGAACGTCAGGGTCGGCTATCAGGGGCTCGGGTTGAACCTCGCTGATGTCACAGGCGGAGACCAGGAGCCCTGAGCTTTCCGGCCGGGCATACAGCCCCGCACGGTCATCCCAGACCACGGGCCACTCAGAGCACACGTCCTGGGCTGGCGCACTGACCATCAGGTGACGGCGGGTGACGCGCATGGGGGTCGCTATGGAGAGTCGTGCGGACAGGGAGGGGGCCCACGCTCCGGCCGCGACGACGACGACGTCCGCTTCCAGCTCCTCACCATCCGCTAGGCGTACACCCGTCAGCCTTCGTTCAGGACCACTGGAAGTTATCCAGTCCACAACCTCCCGTCCGGTTTCAATGCGTACCCCTGCCCGCCGTGCTCCAAATGCGAAGCGCTCCAGCAAGCGGGCTACCTCGATCTCTCCCGCACTCGGGATCCACCAGCAGCGTTCGCCCTCCGGATTGAAATGGGGCGCAAGCTGGCGCTGCCGCGTGGGCGTGATGGACTCCACTGCGTTCCACTCGAGATGATCTTCGAGCCACGCGGGCAGTGGGTCGCCTTCGGCGCCTTCGGCGAGCACGAGTCCGCGTTCCTTCAGGAGCGGGGCGTCGGAGAAGTCTTTGGGTGGGTGCCGTAGAAACCGGCCGGTTTCGTGGGCTAGAGCCCGGGTGGCCCAGGGCGTTACGGCGCTGCGCAGGATGGCGGCGTTTTGGCCGGTGGCGTGCTGACCCAAAAGCTTTTCGCGTTCCAGAAGGACGGTGTGCCGTCCCACTCCCGATTCACCCAGCCACCAGGCCAGTGATGTGCCGGCCATGCCGCCGCCGATGATGAGGATGCGTTGACTCACGGTGGATTGGGGGAATTCAGGGAGTAGGGGCGATGCCGATCGCCGAGCTCTACTCTCCCGGAAACTTCAGGCCCATCTGAGCCCGGACCTGGTCGAGGGTGTCCATGATGGCGATGCTCTCGTTCAAGGGCATGAGCGGACTCTCGAGGTCGCGAGCTGCGACACAGCGCGCCACCTCGCTTGCCTCTAAGTGTAGGCCGATGCCGCTGAAGGGCCGGTGCAGGCGCTGGGGCCGTGCGGCTCGCCGCGCCATCCAGCGGCTCATGGAGCCACCCCAGCCAGCCGTGGTACGAGCCATGCCGCCCCCAGCAAGAGCGCTGCTGACCGATCCCGCGACTCGCCGCCCGATGTGGCCGCTGAGGCTCGGTCTGTCGTCGAGTGGGTAGACGTGCAATTCCACCGGACACCACCATGGGGCGGGGAGATGGATCCGCCCCTTCGTACCGACGATCGCGGCCTCCTGAGATCCTGCGCTCTGGATGGACGAGCTGAGCAGAGCCACAGCGCCCGAGGCGTATTTCAAGAGGGCCGCGGCGTGGCCGTCGACCCCGGTCTCCACTAGATGTCCGGCGCCCTGCACGCTCTCTGGCTCCCCGAGGATCATGTGGGCCAGGGACACGCCATAGGTCCCCAGATCCATCCAGCTCCCGCCGCCAAACTCCCGTGAGTAGATGCGCGCCTTTGGACCGAGGGCAACGGCCAGCCCCAGATCCGCGTGGACCTGTAGGACTTCGCCGATGGCGCCCTCTGCGAGAAGGGTGCGCAGCTGGTGCATGGCCGGGAGAAAGCGCGTCCACATCGCCTCCATGAGGAATAAGTTCTTGGAGCGGGCTACAGAGACGAGCTCACGTGCCTGCGCTCCGTTGAGGGTGAAGGGTTTCTCGCACAGGACATGCTTGTCCGCGTTCAAGGCCAGGGCCACGTGCTCCGCGTGGAGGTGGGCGGGAGTAGCCACGTAGATGGCATCGACTTCATCATCGTTGACGAGGTCCGCGTAGGCGCCATGGGCTTGGGGCACCTTGTGCGTGGCCGCAAATGCGTTGGCTGTGGACGAGTTGCGGGATCCGATGGCGACTAGTTTGGCACCCTCCGAGAGCGGCAGGTCGCGGGCAAAAACCCCTGCGATGGTCCCGGTGCCGAGGATTCCCCAGCGAAGGGGAGCGATGGGGATGGACGCAGTCACGCTGGGATCGTGACGAGGCGAGGGGGGGCAGGCAAGGGAGGATTCTGGAATGGGGCCGGTTGTCTTTCGTAGGCCATCCTCCTTTGGGCAGATCCGAGAGCCGGGGTGCCAACAGAACCCCTATCCTGTTCGTCATGCAGCCGCCCGACATTCCCGACCAGCTCGGCACCCATCTGACCCTTCGCACCCGTTGGTCCGATGAGGACAATCAGGACGTCCTCAATAACGCCGTCTACATGACCCTCTTCGAGGAGGCTCGCCACGGGTACTTTTCCGCTCTGGGTCTCTTGGAGGATGGGAAGTTCCCCTTTCTCCTGTTGCAGACCAATATCCGCTTTATCCACCCGGGTCGCGGGGGACAGGATGTGAAGGTGGAAATCGGTACGACCCACCTGGGGCGGAGTTCGATCCAGCAGGCCTACCGGGTCACCGACACCGATGGCACGCTCTGGTGTGAAGGCGAGGCCGTTCTGGTGGTCGTCGACCCCGAAAGCGGGTCGTCGACACCCATGGACTCCCACTTTCGCGAGGCGGTTAAGGCGCACGAGGGCCTCGCCTAATTGGAGCTAGCGGATCGGCGTCAGGCGCTGAAAGACCACCAGCAGCGGCGCATGGTCCGAGGCGTCGGGGGCGTCCACGATGCGGATCGACTTCACGCTCCAGCCCGGAAGGCGAAACAGAACGTGATCGATACTCTTGTGAGGTGCGTCTGAGGGAAAGGTCAGGAGAGGTTTTCGGCCACCCGCACGGTCGAAGACCTTGAGCAGTCGCTCCATGGGCGGAGAGCCCACCTCGGCATTCAGATCACCCACGAGGATAATAGCGGTCTGATCAGAGAACGACTCTCTGAGGGTAATGGCCTGGGCCAGTCGGTCCGCCGGGTCTTTCGTGTGGTCGAGGTGTGTCCCGACGAACAACAACTCCTCGCCACTCGGGAGCCTCACCGGTACCGCCAGGGCGGCGCGTTTTTCGTGTGCGGGAGATGCGGGCAGCGGGTGTGTGCGGGGGGCTCCCCCCTGCAGCCCCAACAACACGGCCTCTCCGTATTCCCCTCCATCAAAATCAATGGCGCGTCCGAAGTGCGCTTCCATGCCCGTCAGGAGGGCGAGAACCTGTGCTTGATCGGCGTTGTTGGCTCGGGCCGTACGACGGTCCACCTCCTGCAGGGCGACCAGATCCGGTCGCGTGGAGAGAATGACCTCCGCGATGCGCTCGAGGTCAACCTGACCGTCGGCGCCCCGGCCGTGATGGATGTTGTAGGTGAGCACCCGCAGCTCCGGTGGTTGTGGGGCCACGCAGGAACTGAGGACAAGGATCAACCCGCCGAGTGTGAACCACCCGTCTCTCACGATTGTTCGTCGCCAGCCAGGGCCGCAGCGGCCCAGGCCACCCAGGCGGCGACGTCAAAAAACCCCAAGGTTCCTGAGCCGGCCTCTTCATGTTCGGTCATCAACAGCTTTCCGATACGTGGCTCGCGATGCAGTCGTGATAGCAGCTCGGTCAGCGTGGTGGGGTGGCGGCAGGCCAGGTCCCGCAGGCTGTCGATACCCGCGGCGCGCAGCAGTGGTACCCAGTACGCATCCATTTCAGGTACGAGTAGCAGCTCGGCGGAGATGCGACAGTCCTCCACCTGCTCGACGCGTAGGTCGGCGGCCGTGGCGATGCGTGTACGTCCCGAGCTTGTCGCGCAGTAGAACAGGAGCTCGCCTGTCGTGTGGATCGAGAGAGATGCCAGCTGGACGCAAGCGCTTGAATCCAGCTCAGGCATCGCCTCAAGCACGTCGCAGATGCGTCGGTTCGAACTGCGCTGGGTCTCGTGAGCGGCCATGGACGAAGTCTAGCGCTCTGGCAGGGGGATGTGCACGTTTGGGTTTGGAGGACTACTCGGACCACTCCCTCTCACGGCGTGGTGAGAGGGGGATGACGTGCGGGTAGGCCTGACGCGTGTTCCATTTGCGCCTCCAGGCACGGTGCTCCGCGTCGTCGGGGTATTCCATGCCTGGCGGCGGCGGGTAGATGCCCATGGCGTGGTGGGGCAAGGGTTCGACCTCCAGGGCGGAGAGTGTGTTGGGGTCACGGTCCTTTGCCCAACCGTCGAGGTAGACGAGATAGTCCCGCGTCCAACCCTCGGGCAGCGGCGGCAGGTCGCTGGCATCAAACCGGAGCTCGAGCGCGTCCCCAGCACCCATGATGACGAACTGATCATCCACAGTCTCGAGCAGCTCCAGTACGTCTCCGTAGCGGGTATACGCACCGGGGTGCTGATTCCAGCGTGGCTGATCCGCGGGGGCATCCCAATCAAACATCTCAGGGGATGTGTCGGACTCGGAGGGCAGCGGGGCGCTGAAGCCCCGGGCCCACAGGTGTGAGCCGTGGACCGGGAGTCCCGTGGTCACTTGCGCGGCGTCATCGCCCACCGCCAGCCGGATGGAATCCCAGTAAAGGCACAAGGTGGAAGCAATACGCAGCCTGGGGTCGTCGCGGTTCACGATGGAGCTCACGTCTAAGACCATGGTCTTGGTCTTACCTGCGGGGAAGCCCACGGGCGGCCCGGTCGGTGACCATCCATCTCCATCGGGAACCAAAATTATGGGCGGCACGAATTCCACGCCGGGCGTGCGTGCGCTGGCCATGTTCACACTGGCATCCGTCCACAGGAACCAACCGGTGCACACTAACCTCAGGGGCGCGTCGGCTTCCGCCTGGGCCAAGGCCTGTGGGTCGAACTCCAATTCAAGCCAGTGGGGATCTGACAGCCCGTAGAACTGTCCATCTGCCAGACGCTCGAAGGGCGCAGCGTGATCGTTGTCGATTTTTTCCAAGGCGGCGGTCCAATCTTCACCATCGCTGCCCGTGGCGCGCTGCGGACTGTGCAATGTTTCCATCACGTAGGTGTGGGCTTCCGGGAAGGGTGGGAACGTGAAGCGCTCGTTGGGCTGCACCTCCGTGCCCGCAGGGTGGTCCACCACATCGAGGCGAACGTGGTCCAGGTAGGTGACCTCACGCAGCTCCTCAGTGAATTGCAGGCGGAACTCGCCCTCTTGCTCCACCAGTTGTTCGCCACGGACAAGGACGTACTCGTCGTGATCCGGGGGCACCAACATGCCCGGCGCCATGGGCAAGCCGAGGGGGGTGATGCCCAGTACGTCGGAGACGAACTCGAAGGTCTCGCCATTCCATGTGTAGAGGAAAGGACAGGAGCCCACCAGGCCCTCGGTCTGAATGCCGAGGCCGCTGACGCCCTCCAGGATCTGGTTGCCTGCTTCGACGTCCAGGTCGCTGGAGACGACCCCGTTCGGCCAGGTCACCCGCAGGACTTCGACGAACTCCCGCGATCCCAGCCCATAGAGAGTGGTTGTCCCGCGCCAGAAATGTCGGCGGTAGAGGCTCCCGGCGCGTAACTCCACCACGGCGCCGATGCCCTGGGAGTTGTCTTTCTTGCCCTTGAAGCGGATGCGTATCGCCTCACCCATGGGGCCCGTGCTGCGCTGCACGTGAACGCCGTCAGCCTGCAGGTGCAGGATTTCCCAGGCCAGAGCCTCTCCGTAGCCGGATTCAAGATCTGTGACGACCAGGGGGCCGAGGGCTTGCCCCGGGGCGGAGCCCGCCCCGATGCGGACGGCTCGCTCACTGGGGAGACCGACGTCCAAGAGTCCTGCGAGGGCACAGTCCGTGCCGGGCCAGAGCACATCCACAGTACCGTTCAGGTCCAGGTCGACCTCGACCAACTGTGCGCCGCTGGGGATGGAGCGCACGCCGGGCTCCATGGCTTGATCAGGTTGCTGCAGGTACAGGCGGCCCGCGCCCGGATCGTCGGTGGAAGAGGGACATACAGCATCCATGCGCGCGTCTCCATCCACATCAGCGAAGAGTGGTTGGCTTGGGAGGTTCGCTCCGCCGAACATTTGCTCGCTTACGTCCTCAAAGCTCCCGCCGCGCAGGGAGGTGCCGACCCACAACAGTTCTGGTCCACCGCACAAAAGGTCGACGTCCTGATCTCCATCCATGTCCTCGATGGAGCACCAGCGCCAGTCGCCGGCACCGGGCAGGCCGGTCTCAGCACTCACGTCAGTGAAGGTCCCCCGGGGGAGGGGCTCGGCCTCGTCCTTATCTTCTGGAGTTCGCCCTGCGCCATCGTTGCGCAACAACTGAATGCCGTTCGCGCCTACGACCAAGAGGTCCAGGTCGCCATCGTGATCCGCGTCGACGGCCTGCATGTCCCGCGCCCTTGCGCCAACAGCTGGCATGACTAACGGAGACGGTGACCAGCTCACCTGCGCGCCCTCGCCACTGGCCTCAAGTACCACAAGGCCTTCGGTGCCCATGAACACCAGATCCAAGGTTCCGTCCTTGTGTAGGTCGATAGTGCGCAGTGTATGGGCGGCTTCAGTCCAGACGGCGGTCGTGTGGAACGAGCCGTCGCTGCCTTGCAAGGCCACGCGTACGCCCGCCGCCCCAGTGCTGATGAGGTCTGTCCGCCGATCGCCATTCAGGTCGTCGGCTAGCAGTTCACTACCGCCGCCCAGTTCCGGCGCGATGACCTCAGTCGATTCATAGACGGGGGTCGATATCTGTGCCTCGGGCTGATTGCCGATCGCGGGTGGAGGGAGGATGCGTGCCAAGGTTCCCTCGTTGATCTCTGATTCCTTGACGGCTCGGAGGCCTCGCTGCTGCAAGGCTGTCCATAGGTCGGTGTACTTGCGCAGCGCCTCTTCGTCTTCGTTGAGCCAGTTGTGGATTCGGAACAGCAGGTAGACGGAGGAGACATACCAGGGGCCGCCGTCTTCGATGCCCGCGCCCTTGAGTTGCTCGCACAACTCCATGGCTTCCTCGTACTGGTCCTGCTGCTCGAGAACCTGGGCGAGTGCGTACTGGGTGGCGCGGTCGCCGGGGGCAAGGGCCAAGGCCTTGCGATAGTGGTCGGCGGCTTCCGGTTTGCCCTCGAGTTGTTCCATGCGTCCCCGGAGGAAGTGCACCGCCGCGCTCTCCTGCGCTTGCGCGGCGCGCATCAAGAAGGCGCGCGCTGCTTCCAGGTTGCCGTCCTTGAGCTCGATCACCGTTGCGCGCAGGAGATCCTCTGCCTCCGCGTTGTCGCGGGATACTAGTGGCGCGAGGACCGAGCGGGCCTGGTCGTAGCGGGTGGCTGCCACCATGGCTGCCACGCGATCCCGAGCAACTGTGTCCTCGACGCTCGCCTTGGAGGCGGGTTCACCGGGCTTGGGCTCGGGATTGGGACCACAGGCCAGAAGCGCCACGCTCATTGCAATCACCAAGCAAGTGCGGGAGAGGGCCGTGTGCGGGGGCACATGTGTGGGGGTGGACATGGAGAGCGGGGCCGTCGGGCAAGGGGGTGGGGAGAGGAGCGGCGTGGAGGACCCAACCTAGCGTTCCATCTTGGCCGACTCCAGCGGGGGAACTCGCCGTACGGCTGACTTGCGCGTTGTGTTGGCTCACGAATCGTCTCCACGCCCGTAGGTTCCAGAGGGCAATTGCATCCCTGAACCCGGGTGTCCACTATCGACCCTGCCCCCGGCATCGTCTGGGCGCCGTCCCGCGAGACCCATGGCTGATCCACGCACATTCCAAGCTCCCCCCGCTGGCCCGCGGGCCCACGGGCGGCGTTGCCTTCTGGGCCTCCTTGGGTGGGTGCTGGCGAGCGTCCTGGGATTCTTCGCGCTGGACCCCCCGGCACCCCTGGCCGCAACGGCTTCCGGGAATCAGTTCTCGGCCCAACGGGCGGGCGAGGCCATGGCCGGCTTGCTGCAGGGCATGGGGGCGCACCCCGCCGGCAGTCCAGAGGCAGAACAGATGCGTACCCGTATTGCGGACCATCTGCGCCTGCTCGGATACCAGCCTGAAGAGCAGATCCAGTTTGCGGTCGGGAAAGGGGGCATGGCTGGGAACATTCACAATGTGATTGCTAGACGTAATGGCCGCGAGTCAGGTCCAGCTCTGCTGTGCGTGGCTCACTACGACTCCGTCTGGGCGGGCCCCGGAGTGTCCGACGATCTCTCCGGAGTCGGCGTACTGCTGGAACTCGCGCGGATTCAGATCGAGAGCCGTCGGTCGCGGCAACCGGTCGTCTTTCTCTTTACAGATGCAGAGGAGCAGGGGCTCGTAGGCGCAGCTGGATTTTTGGACCATCCCATGTGCGAGGATGTGGGCTTGGTCATGAACTTCGAAGCCCGGGGCGGGTCGGGTGTGGCCTACATGTTTGAAACGGGTCGCGGTAACGCGGATCTGATGCGTATGTATGCCGATTGCGTCTCGCACCCGTCGGCGGCATCGCTGACCACCGAGATCTACAAGCATTTGTCCAACGACACGGACTTCTCGTTCTTCCGAGATGCGGGCTTTGCGGGCTTCAACTTCGCCTTCATCGAGGATCAGCACGTGTATCACACGCCCCTCGACGACTTCGACCACCTGTCTTTAGCGAGCCTGCAGCATGAGGGCGAGCAGGCAGCGCAGTTGATGGAGCGCTGGCTGAACCAGGTGCCCCCTCGTTCGGGTGAAGGAGTGGGAGATCTGGTCCACGGATCATTGCCCGGTGGCTGGATGCTTCTCTATAGCGAGGGCACCGCGCGGCTTGTCTCGCTTCTGTGTCTTTTGGCTTTGGTGTGGGCCGCACAGGTGTGCGTGGCCCGGGGCCGGGCAGGTTGGGGCGAAATTGCCGGAGGCCTAGGCCTCGCGGCTCTCTGCGTCCTGTTCGGCTCACTGGCTTCAGTACTTCTGTCGAGTGGCATCCGCTGGCTGGCGGGCACCCCTCAGCCCTGGTTGGCTCAGCCCCTGTGGTTGCTCGGGATCGAGGTGGGCTTGGCCCTCTGCCTGTGGTGGGGTGTCGTGGGTCGCTGGGGGAACCAGGTCGGTCGTGTGGGAGCGGTATTGGGCGCCGCGCTGGGCTGGGGCCTTGGGGCTCTGGCCACGGCCCTGTTCCTGCCCGGGATTAGCTTCTTGTTTACGCCGGTTGCCCTGATCCTCACCGTCACCATTTACCTGACTCCCTGGGACGTCTACCTGCGGAATCGGCTGGCTCGGGGACTGGCCGGTGTCCTTCCGATGGCCGCCTTGATCTGGATTCCCGCGCACCGCGGTCTAGTAGCCGCTGCGGGACCCGGGGTCGGGCTGGCTCTGATCCTGCCCATCCTGCTGCTGGGGACCTGTTTCATGCCTCTCATGATCGGGGTCCCGACCTGGATGCGGCGCAGCCTGGGGGGGCTCGGTGTCCTTGCCTTGTGCGTTTCGACCGTTGGGACGCTGTGGGTCCCTGCCCAGAGCGCTGAGCGCCCGGCCAAGCTCAACCTCGTCTACAGCCAGGACCTGCCCGTAGTCGGACAGGCTCAATGGCAAGCCCGCACGGATGGAGTTCCGTTGCCGGATGCGTTCGCTGAGGCCTGGAATTTCGAGGAGTTCAAACCCTTAGAGTCAGAGGATTCACCCAGACCACCCGGCTGGGCTGGCGGGCGCGTGTATGTCTCACCTGCCCCGCACCTTGGCTTGACACCTCCGCGTCTTGAGCTTGAGCCCGGTGAATGGGTGGGGGATGGTCGAGACCTTTCATGGAGGATCCGTGGCACGCTGCACTCGGGACGGGGTTCAGCTGATGAGGGCAGCGCCCGCACCCAACTGTCAATCTTGAAGGCCCCCTACCCCGTGCGCCTGGTGGCCACAGGCACTTCATTAGGGACGCGCAAGCACTTCACCCTTCTGGACGTTCCTGAGGCGGGGATGCCCGTAGAGATTTGGATCGAGGTTGGCGCACCCGATGATCAAGAAGAGCAGGCGCGTGACATGCCCTCGGAACCCACCACGGAAAGCGAACTCCATCTGCGCCTAGTGGATAGAAGCTCAGGTTTGCCCTCCAGCGGGGCGGACATGCTGGCGGCTCGGCCACATGAGTATGTTCCCGCCCACGATGGAGACGGGATCATGGTGAGCGTGGAGCTCAAGCTGACCCTACCTCCGGCTCCCACAGGAGAGGGGGAGGCCAAGTGAGCACAGATCGTGTGGAGGGCGCGCCTGCAAAGGAACGTGTTGGAAGAACGCCCAAGGCCTTCTTGGTGCTGGCACTGCTCGTGGCGGCATTCTTGCGCGTGCCCTATTTTTTCGAACGCGATTCGTCCGTGGATCTGCGCCAACCGACGGTGGACGCTGGCTTCCACGACGACTGGGCTCGCAGTCTGGCCTTTGGCGCAGAGGGTGCGAGTGACTGGCGTCCGGCGCACTACGCCGACCCACACTTCGACTCCTCGCCCTACCTGCGGCCTCCGGGCTTCCCCTATCTACTCGCAGGCATCTACCGGGTGAGTGGCGGAAGCCACCTGGCTGCGGTGGCGGTGCAGATGATTCTGGGCTGTCTCTCGGTTTGGCTCCTGTTTTCCATGGTGTGCCGGGCGCTCGGCCCCGGGGCGGGATTGGTGGCGGCGCTGCTCCTAGGGTGCCATTGGGCGCCCATCTACTTCGAGGGCGAGCTGCATGCGCCGGCTCTTCTGATTGCACTAGAGCTCGCCTTTGCCTCCTGCCTCCTGCGCTTCCGCGAAGCGCGCAAGCGAAGTTGGCTAGCCGGGGCTGCTCTCGCGCTCGGTCTGGCCGTGCTCACCCGTCCCAATGTCCTGCTCTACCTGCCGGCCGCTTGTCTGTGGTTGGCGTGGCTAGGGAAGCGTAGTGCACGGCCGTGGCGTAAAGATGCTCTGTGCCTATGCGCCGGCGTCGCGCTCGCCGTGCTACCGGCTACCATCCGAAATAAAGCAGCGAGTGGTCAATGGGTGCCGGTGACCACCAACTTCGGAATCAACCTATACCTGGGGAACCACGCAGGCGCCGATGGGCTGATTGGCGATGACCCCGCGGGCATCGCCACGTTCAAGACCTGCTACGACTACCCCTCGCTCATGGCGCGCCTGGAGACGCGTCTAGGGCCTGAAGCCACCCATGGGGACGTGTCCGACTGGTTTAGCGATCAGGCTTGGGCGTGGATCTGGGAACACCCGGCCGAGTTTGTGGCTCTCACATGGCGCAAGTTACGCTGGACCTTGGGGCCCATGGAAGTGGGGCACAACAAGGAGGTCGCGCTGGAGCGCCGCGCCTCACCGGTCTTGCGCTTCCTGCCCATGCCGTTCCCTTGGATGCTGGGTCTGGCAGGCCTGGGTTGTCTGCTGCACTTGCTCGGCCGCCGAGGGGCGGTGCCCGGTGAAGTCCGTGAAGAGACTGAGAGGAAAAGGCATGAGCTAGCTGGGCTGGCCCTGAGCTTGTTAGTTGCCTATCTGGTGTCACTTCTTCCGTTCTTTGCAGCGGCGCGCTACCGGGTTCCGGCTCTGCCCTGGCTGGCCCTGCTCGCTTCTCTCTCGGTGCCCATGCTCCGCCTGCAGCGCTCCCGTTGCATGATGGCCCTAGGTGGGGCGTGCGCGCTGGTGGTGTTCTGTACTTGGGGAGCGCCGCAGGTTTCTCAGAGTGGGGAGAAATGGCACGTGGAGCGCGCCATTGCCCAGTCGCTTGCCGGGCATCCCGCAGCCGCGCGTATCGAGCTGGAACTGGCCCTGGAAGCCAATCCGGCCAGCTCGCGCGCGCTCTATGAGCTGGCCTTGCTGGAACACGCTGAGGGACGCAAGGCTAAGGCGCGCCAACTCTACGAGCGCGTACTGCGTAACAATCCCACTCACCACTTAGCTCTGTTCAACGTGGCGACCCTGCAAAGGGAAGCCGGTGATCTGGCCGGGGCCCTGTCGCGTTTTGAGGAGGCAGAGGCCGCTTCACCTATGTTCGCACCCGCTCCCTTCAACCAAGGCCTCTTACATCTCAGTGCAGGCCGCATGCAAAAGGCCGCCCGTTGCCTGGAGCGCGCGATACAGTTGGATCTCCCCGCCCTGCGCTTGCTTCAGGAAGCGCAGCGTATCCTGGGGCAGGCCTTGCCCGAGGCGCGCCAGGCGGGTCTCAACGTCGCTCCTCTTGAAGGCCTTCTCCAACGCCTGCGGGCGCCGCGCTGATCCATGCGAACTTCCCTGCAATCCATCTTAGTCGGCTCGCTGCTGTTGGGCGCTTGCGGAGGCGGCACTGAAGCTGCGCCCAATATTCTCTTCATCGTCACCGATACGCTGCGCGCCGACCGCCTCGGTTGCTACGGCTCTGAAGCCGGATTGACGCCCTTCCTAGACCAGCTTGCGGCCGAGGGGCTGCGCTTTTCCGACGCCTCTTCCCACGCGCCGTGGACTCTGCCCTCCATTGCCTCGATGCTGACGTCCTTACATCCGGCTGAGCACGGCGCAGGTGGGAGCTTAGGCAGCTTCAAGCTGATGGATCCGGGGGTGACTACCCTGCCCGCGGTGTTCAAGGATCGTGGGTGGCGCACCCACGCCATCGCCAACGTGGCTTTCTTGAGCGAAGCGTTCGGGGTGACTCGGGACTTTGAGAGCACCGATATCATCGCGCCTAAGAGCAACCTTGAGATGCGGGCGGCGGGCGCCACGACCCAGGCCGCTCTGGACTGGCTCGACAAACGCGGAGAGCGTCCCTTCTTTCTGTTCCTGCACTACTTTGATCCTCACGCGGTCTATGCGCCGCCTAGTCCCTTCCGGGAGCGGTTTGCTCCGGGCGTGGACGAGTCCTTCGTCTTCGGGACGCGCCAGCAGATGATGGACCTTAGGAATGGGCGGCTCAACGTGCCGGATGGCGTGATTCGCCGAGCCGAGCGCCTCTACAACGGAGAGGTGGCGTACATGGATGCAGAGATCGGACGCCTGCTCGATGGGCTTGATGCGCGCGGCCTGGATGAGAATACCGTTGTCCTGATGACGTCCGATCACGGTGAGGAATTCCTGGACCACGGCGGCTACGAGCATGGCCACACTCTCTACCGGGAGCTGACCCACGTCCCGCTCATTCTGCGTTTCCCCGGGCGCGTTAGCCCGGGCGTGAACACCACGTGCGTTGCCCACGTGGACCTAGCGCCCACACTGTGCGAGCTGGCGGACATTGCGCCTCCTGAACAGTTCCTTGGGCGAAGTCTGCTGGGGAGCCCGGAGGCCCCCGATGCGGAGCCTCGTCCAATTCTGGCTCATGGCAACATGTGGGGTGAGCCCCTCACCTCCTGGCGCCAAGGTCGGTTTGAGTTGATCGTGGGCGCGGGGGGACGGCAGGAACTCTTCGATCTGGAGTCCGATCCTCTCCAGAAGAGGGACCTTGCGCAGGAAATGCCCGACAGGGTGACCGAATTGAGACTCGGTCTAGACCGTGTTCAGCTTGCGCTGGAGGCTTTGCACAGGGGGCAGACTCTGGATCTGGCCCCTGAGGTCTTGGAGTCATTGAAAGAGTTCGGTTATGTGGGCGGGGACTGATAGGGGATTAGGCCTTGGAGGAGGTTCTAGGGGCTGTGATTGCCGAATACTGCGAAGGGTTGCTCGCCAGCACGTACGATGGGCCTAGGCGTGCTGATTGGGTATCGTTGGCGCATCAGCATCTCCCACTCCTCCCTCTGTACCTGACTCTCTGCGCGTGAAGAAACGCACCCTCGAATTCCCCCTTGCGACCCTCCTTTTGGCGGTGATGGGGATCTGGTATGTCACCACGGGTCGCGCACCAGAGGGCCGAGATCGGGTGGTGGTCATTCAGGGCGGAGAGGTTCAGGCTGGCGGTGTGGGTCCGGCTGCGGATTTGGTTGCCGTCAGTCGGGAGGAAGCTGAGCCTGAGGCCGTGCGCGACCAGGCTGCGCCTCAAGCTGCACTCGAGGTGGGTGGAATCCGGGCCGCTCGAGCGGGTTGGTGGCGTGCTCCCAAGAACTCCACCTGGGCGGTGGGTCGCGTGGAGCGGCCAGAGGGAACCCCATCCGACGAGACGCTTTGGGTTACGGCCCAGGGGTCCCGCTTTTCAGAGAACCAGGATTCCCGAGACACGCACACGGTGATCGCCGAACCCGACGGGTCCTTCCGAGTGGCCTTCTCGGGCCGCACTCACTCGAAGGGGCAGTTGTGGGTGCGCGGACGTTACTGCTACATGGACGAACCTCTTTGGGTGCAACTCGAAGATCTCGAAGAGGAGGTGGTCTTGAAGCCCAAGTTGGGCGGCCGGCTGCTCGTCAAGGTGCTGCCGCCCAAGATCGTGGCTTTTGGGGACGGTGTGCTCGATGGCGTGAGTGTCGAAGCGGTACGCGGCCGTTTTCCGGCACAAACTAAAATCAAGGGATGGAGTCGGGCGGAAGGGGAATTTGAGATCGGGGGGCTCGCCTCTGGCGTGGCTCACCGGGTGGTCGCCCAATCGGAGGTTTACGCCAATGGCGAGGTGCCCGGTATCAGCGTCGAGGCGGGCGACACTCTGACCGTTGATGTCCCCCTTGCCCTCGGTGCCACTGTGGCGGGCACTGTGAGCGACGCTAATGGTGCGCTCCTCGAAGGCGCCCGCGTGTATCACATTAGCGCCGAGCAAGCTGGCCAGCGTATCCCCTTCCTCAAGGCCAACCCCGAATTTGAGAGACTGACCCATGCCGGTCGCTTTGAGTTGACCGGGGTTCCTCCCGGTGAGCGCGTGCTTGTCGTGGAAGCGGAGGGATATCTGGAGGCGACCGAAGAACTCGGCAACCTGCGCGACGGTGAGCGGCGACTGGCCGTGGATGTGCGCTTGAATGCGGGTCGCAGCGTGGAGGGGGTTGTGTTCTGGCCGGACGGGGCGCCCGCCGTAGGCGCCGACGTGCGCCTGGCACAGAAGAGCGACATGATGGGTATGGAGGTGGGTCGCATCATGGGCGAGACCCAAGCGGGCCCCGATGGGAGTTTCAAGTTTCCTGCCCTTGGGGATGGAACCTGTGAGGTGACCGCCAGTTCCCTGCACCCCGATGATCGTCCGGCTTCAGGCAGTAAACTGTCGCGGCTTAAGGCGCGTCGTATTCCGCGCTGGATGGCGCGCGTGGAGGATGTCGCCCCCGGCAGTCAGAAAATCTCTCTCACCCTCACCTCCGGCAACGTGATCGCCGGAAAGGTGGTGGACGATGCTGGAGAGCCGGTTAAGGCCTTCCGGGTCACGGCGACGCCCGAGGCCAGTGGATTCCTGAGCGCGGGTTCCATGAAGCCGGTGCGCGAGAAGTTCAAGGGTGACGACGGCGAGTTCGCCCTCCAGGGTGTGCAGGTTGGCCGCTGGGAGGTGCGCGTGACCGCAACGGGCTATGGAGATTCCGACCGTCAAAAGGTGAGCCTCCCCGGTGCTGATGAGTTGCGCTTCGTCGTACCGCGCACGGGGGTCGTGACGGGTATTGTGCGCTCGCC
>JAPKBO010000073.1 GCA_028823395.1 Planctomycetota bacterium
GTTCAAGACCTATCCGTAGCGTAGGCACCTGCCTGATCAAGGTCTACGACTAGCTCACCGCGTCAGCCGGTTTGGATTGGCTAGCCGAAAGCCGTATCCGTTCGCCGGCGACTTACGGGGATTCCTCCCGCCACCGTACCCGAGAAGAGAAACGTTCCCTCGATACGCCAACCGGGCCGCGGGGCTGGTAGGCCGTGCTCTTTCAACTGCCATGGATTGACGAAGAGCAGGAGGGGGCGCTCGGGAGCGTCGGTTACCAGCAGGTCGATAGCTTGCCCGGTGATGGGGTTTCGCAAGTGCTGGATGGACTGAACGCGCAGGGAAACCTCGGAGCAACCGCCGGGTGCATCGGGAGCGCCCAGGGGTGCCACGGCCGCACCTCGACGCTGCTCCAGGATGCTCGGATCGCGGACACCCTCATTGGGTCCCACGTAGTCCACGTGCAGAGCGAAGCCTGCGATGCTCACGGCCAGCACGTGGTTCGTCGGCATTTGTGAAGGGAGTCGCTGGGCATCGATCAGCCAAGTTGCCAAGCGATAGGCACCGGGTTCACCGGGCTCGAGGAGAGGGCCGGGGTCACGGGGGTTGGGCGGGCAGGCCCAACCCGTAAGCAGGGCATCGAAAGGTGAGTCGGGTACATGGTTCAGGGTCTCGATCCCCACGCGCAGCCGATGGGGAGAGTGGTAGTGGGGCAGGAGAGTCCAGAAATCCTTGCCCACCTCTCTGTCGAGGCGGATCTCAAGGCCTGCACCCAAGGCCAGGATCCGATGCTCCGTGGAATCACCACGCCAGGGGGCTGGGTCGCCTTGCTGCACGACCCGCTCTACTAGGGCCTCGTGATCTAGATCCGGTGGGAAACCGATGCATTCCAGGAGAAAGTCCATGTGGAGGGGCTCCAGTGGGAGCGGGGCGACAGGATAGGCTCTTGGGGGGAAGCTGTCTTGGCCTGGGTACGTTGTGGCTTGCGACGCTACAGGTACCACTTCCTCCCCGCCCATGGGCTACCATCAGTCCATGTCCTGGATACGTACCGTTTCCTTGGAGGATGCCACTGGGCGCCTGAAGCGCTCTTACGACGCAGCCGTGCAGCGCGCTGGATCCGTCGCGGGGATCGTGCGCGCCATGAGCCTGTCACCCCCGGTGCTGGATGCCTCCATGGGGCTCTACCAGCGAATCATGTTTGCGCCAGAGGGCCTGAGCCGGGTGCAGCGTGAGCTCTTGGCTACGGTGGTCAGCCAGACGAACGACTGCCACTACTGAGTGCATTCCCATGCTGGGGACCTCCGTGCTGAGCTCCTGCAAACCGACGCCGAGCCCGAAGCCGTTCAGAGCTTGGTGGACGCTGTACTACGCGGTTGGGGTTCCGCTGACCTATCCCCCGAAGACCAGGCCCTGTGCGTCTATGCGGAGAAGCTGACAAGGGACCCGGCTGCGATGAGCCAGGAGGACGTGGAGGTCCTGCGTACTGCGGGGTTCAATGATGAGGCCATCCACGACGCCGTGCAGGTCATCAGCTACTTCAATTACATCAATCGCGTGGCGGATGCGACGCACGTGGATCTGGATCAGGGCATGCCGCCCTACCCCGAAAGCTAGTCTTCCTCGCGGACCGTACGCCAACCGTCCACCTGCAATTCCAGGTTCGAGGTTGCTCCCGAGGGCCAGCGAATCTCGGCTTGGACCCGATCCGGTCCCGTTCCCAACCCAAAGTGCAATTCGGGAGGGTTGCCGGCAAGGTAGCTCGTACCTGCCCCCAGACTCCTGCGCCAGGATTGGTTTCCACAGCGCAAAGTGACCTCGGCCCCGATGGCGGGCGAGCCTGTGCCGGCGTTCAGCAGGCGTAGCCCCAGCCAGCGACCTGCACGCGGCGCGTCGTTGCGCAGGAATTGCAGCACTGAGTTGTTGGCCGTCACGGCCAAGTCCAGGTCGCCATCCCTGTCGAAGTCGCAGGCTGCGGCCGCCCGGGAGGGGAGTGCACGCGAGAGAGCACTCCCTGCAGATGCGCTCACGTCCGTGAAGTGCCCGTTACCATCATTGGTCAGCAGGTGGTTGGGCTGGCCCACGCAGATGCCCGTACTCTCGTAGTCGGGGCTCGTGTAGCCGTTGGCCACGAAGAGGTCCAGGTCGCCATCACACTCAAGATCGAAGAGTACGGCGCCCCAGGATGTGTAGCCGATGCTGCCCACGAGGCCCGCGGCCACGGTGCCGTCGTGAAAGCTCGCGCGTCGGTGCTTGGCCTCGTAGGGCGAGTAGAGGTTCGAGAGGTACAGGGCATTGGCTTCCAACTGCCAATTGGTGAGGAACAGGTCCTCGTCTAGGTCCCCGTCTACGTCTCCGATGGCGAGTCCCATACCCCCGCGCGGGTCGTCCACCCCGGTCCGGTAGGAGATGTCCTGGAAAGTGCCGTCGCCCTCATTGCGGTAGAGCACGTTGAAGCTCACGTCATTGGCCACGTACAGGTCCGGGTCGGCATCCCGGTCGAAATCCCAGAAGATCGGCTGCATGCCACGACCGTTGGGGTCTGCCAGTTCCAGCTCTGCTGTGACGTCCTGAAAGACGAGCCCGCCGTCGTTGCGCAAAAATACGTTCTCGGCCGCAGGGAACGCGAAGGGAAGCATGGGGAGAGGATCCTCGCGCTGGTAGGACTGCATGTCGGGGCCGTGCTCCATCTTCGTCAGATCGAAGTCCAGGTAGCGCGTGACATAAAGATCAAGATCTCCGTCCTTGTCGTAGTCCGCGGCAGCGATGCCCGCGCTCCACTGCTCTGAGGTGAGGGCTGCGGGGAGTGGGACGGAACTGAAGTGGCCCCTTCCGTCTCCTGCCAGCAATACGTCCGGACCACGATTGGCCACGTACAGGTCGAGATCGCCATCATTATCAGCGTCGAAGAAAAGGGCACCCATGCCTGCGCCGGGTGCCTCTGCGCCCGAACCCAGCGTGATGTCCTCGAAGCGTTCGCCGTTTATGTTCCGTAGAAGGCGATTGGGCAAGGGGCCTGTCTCCGGTCGGCCCGAACCCTGTACCAGATACAGGTCGACCCACCCATCTCCATCCACGTCGCCCCAGGCAAGGCCCGGTCCCATGGTTGGGGCGATGGATAGTTGTTCGGCAGGGCCCTCTAGGTGCAGGTTGGCGAGACCCAATTCCGCAGTCACGTCACAGAGCCAACCAGGGGCGAGCGCGGATTCAGTACGCGGCATGCCCTGCGTTTTGATTTCGGCGCACTCGACTTCGATCAGGAGGGTCCATGTGCGACCCGGCTGGGCACGGTGGGGCGGTTCGAACCACAGATCTAGAGTCTCGTGCGCGGTGAGAGGTGCTTTCCATGGCCCAGGCTCGCTTCCCTCCTGATCGTTCGCGCCGCCGTTGCGCTCCCAGTTGCGCATGAGCAGAGGAACACCGGCGGTGTCTTCAACCTTTTCGACACGCGCGAAGAACGCTTGGTCCAAGGGAGCCGCGCCCGGCTCAATCCGTAGATTCTGTCCGGCATGGGCGGGGAGAACGAGTGCGTCCCGCAGGCCGTCGCCCAAGGTGTGCGAGACTCCATCAATCGTCACGGTGTGGGTCTTGCCCGCTCTATCTCCGGCAATCAGAACCAAGGAGTGCGGCAGGATGCCCCAGTCGGGCGGCACAAGGGTGACGGCCTCTGTGATGAGGTGCTGATCATCCTGGCGCGCGAGCCAGGGAAGGTCGCTCATTTTGGGCAACGTCTCATGGGCCAGCTGGCTGGGTCCCACCACCAGGGCTCCTTCGGATCCGACGAGAATTTGGTGGTCCACCGGGTGCTGAATGGCTCGCACGGCCAAATCCAGGACCTGCCACTGCTGTGATCCTTGAAGGCGTAAGCCCAGGCCCTTACGGGTGCGCTCAGCCCGGACGACCCCCTCAGAACGGCTCACAAGGGGAGCTAGTAGCAGCTGGCGACCCTCTCCCAGGGGGCCTAGGAGCTCGGACTCAGGTGTGTTGAGCACCCACAGGCCAGGTTGGTGGCTGCCTTCTGACCGGGTCTGGCGAGGCGAGCAGCCGGCACAGAAGGCCAGGGCAAGGAGAGTGATGGGGAGGGTGCGCACTTGTCTTTTCCTCTCGGTCAACGCAACGCGCTCCGCCAGGAATGACAGAGCGCGTGTGCCCAGGGAATATTTCCCAAGGCGTGGGATCGCCCGACCTCTGGCAAGCGTCCGTGGATCACTCGGACCTAAAACTTGAGGTCGCGGATGTCCTTGACGTCGAAGTTGATGGAGGCTTCCTTGATGGGATCGATCACCCTTCCCGTTCCCTTGAAGGGGTTGAAGATCAACGCCCCGGTAACCACGCGACCATTCTTGAAGGTGATCGTCGCCGTGTCTGCAGTCGCGGCGGCGAGCAGAGCGTCGTAGATTCTCTCAGGAGCCATCTGCTTCGTTTCTTTCTGGGATCTGCGGGGTGATCCTTCGGAATTCTTCGCCTGTTGAGTTGGGTTGGTCAATGACATGCGGTGAGAACCTCGCCTTCGGAGTTGTGGCCCAAATGGGCGGTAGTATTGGCAGGGATGGAGACCAGATGATCCAGCTCTGAAAGCAACAGGCTGGACCAGGTTTCGAAGTTGGCTCCGGTAGCATCGAGCCTTCGCAGCTCGGCAACCGAAACGAAACTACCTTCGAGTTGGTCCACTTCGCGAATCGCTACCGGTCCGTTGACCGCGATCACTTGGACTAACCCGACATGGACGGCTCCAACGGAATTGGAGTCGTCGTTAAGTAAACCCACGCGATGGACCGTGTACGGCCCCTCGATGGAGAGTTCCTCCTCAGCTACCTCCCGTCGGGTAGCTGCAGCTATGGGGTCAGAGCCATCCCGCCTCTGTGTGTAACCCTCATTTGGCGAATCTGAACTGGCCCCAGGGGATTCATTCTGCATGTCCACCGGGTTGATATGACCTCCGACTCCGATGGAGAGCTTGTCGTGCAGGCGGGCTTCCCCCCCGGCCTTGGTGCGACGCAGGCAGAGCACTTCTGGGCCCTCAGCGTCCCCCTGCCGAACCACTAGCGAATAAGGAATGACCTGCTTCAGCGCCGGCGTGCGCTCAGCGTACTCGCGCTCCACAAAGAAGCCATGCTCACGTACGCATGTGGCGAAGGCCTCTGCCGTTGTCCCTGTTTCGACTGCGTCCTTGGATTTCCCCTCGTCGAAGAATTGAACCCCGTGGGGGTAACTCTCCGGAAAGAGGTTGGGTCGCGGGATGACGAAGACGAATTCCATGAATGAGTAGCGCGAAGTTGCGGTGTGCTACTTGAGGCCGAGTGCGGTCGGCGGCGAGTGGGGATCCCCGTGCGGCGAATGGTTTGGCTGGTGAGGCCTTCGCTTTCGGGCGACGAAGAATCCGATAAAGGGAGAAGGATCAACCCGGTTGAACCGGAGTGTGTGCGGGCGACTTGCGTCCGCGTCACGAAGGGACACCCTAAACCACTCTTCGTGTTTCGTCAACGGCTTGCTCGGTGAGGGATTTGCTTTGCAACTTGTCCTTCGCTGCACCCGTTGGTTCCGAGTTGGATCGGGCAAACGCACTGCCCAATGTGCTGCCGTCTAAAACCTCAGTTGCGCCAACTCTTGCTGTTCAAGGGAATGGAGAAATGGGGATGGAAGTGAGAGGCCCGATAAGCCGGGTTCTGTTCCTCCCCGTGAGGGGAGGTGACGACCATTTCTCTGGGACCGGAGTTGCCTCCGGCCTCGAACGACCTACCCGGAAGGTGTGAGCGCGGGTCATCGCCCGTTGACCTTCCCTATTTGGTCTTTCTCCGCGTGGGGTTTACCTTGCCGGTCCTGTCACCAGGAACCGCGGTGCGCTCTTACCGCACCCTTTCAGCCTTGCCGCCCACGCCGAAGCGTGGGGTTGGCGGTCTACTCTCTGTTGCACTTTCCCTGGCCTCACGGCCGGTTGCCGTTAGCAACCACACTGACCCGAGGAGCCCGGACTTTCCTCCCTCCCATCTCGCTCGGCTCAGTTGCCTGTGCCTCACGGTCCTGAAGAGCGGCCGTCTAGACCTCTCACTTCCGGGCGGATTGTAGCCGGGTCTCACGGGAGTGGGGTACCCGACCTGCCGAGTCTCTCCGGGACGGTGGTAGGATGGGGTGACCCCATGGCCACAACCCCCGCCTTGCCCCTGCTCTGCCTCCTGGCCGCCCTTTTAGGGGGCGAGGGCCATGAGGCTCCTGCGGCTGTGGGAGACGATCTGGAGCAGTGTGTGCGGACCTTTCGGCGAGCTGCCGCCAGGCGCTCCAATGCCGAAAGCCAGGGCGAGGCCCAGTCCGCGATGGATGCGCTGGTGGCCCTGGGAGATCCCGCGGCTTGCGAGGTCCTGGGCCTGGAGTTTGCCCAATGCGCCCAGCTGATTGGAGATGTGGAGTCCGAGCAACGGCGAGTCCGCGCCCGGTTGGCACAGAGCCAGCGCGTCGTCGATGGATTGAGCCTGCGGGCGGAGCGGGATGAGAGCTTGGCAGAGGTGCTAAAGGGCCAGGCGCGAGCAACCGAGGGGCTCACTCGTCGATTGGGTGAGTTGGAGGAGAAGGGCGAAGTTCTACGACCCTGGAAGAGGGCCGTGGCCGGTGGAGCCGGCCGCCTTCTGACGCAGCTGAGTGACTCCCGCAAGCGGAGCGCCCTGAAGGAAATTTGGAAGCAGGCGGAGAAGGAGGAAGATTGGAACACGCGCATTGCCGCGGTTGCCTTCCTCGGTGAGGTCGGCAGGGAGGATACGACCAAGCGTTTGCAGGCGGTGCTGGCCGATCTTGCGTTCGATTGCGTCCGATTAGAACGAGGCCTTCCAAGGAAGGAGGCGGAGGTGCGCAAGATGGAGGCGCGCCTGCAGAAAGAGAGCGACCAGAGTGGGGGTGGGCTGTCGGCCGCCAGTGCCGCTCAGTACGAGAAAATCAAGCGCGAAGCAGCCGGTGACCGGCGGCTGATCACCGCCATGGGACTGGTGTGCGATGAGTGCGTGCTGTCCGCTGGTCTGTCCTTGTCCCGCATGCAGCCAGAGGCTCAGGCCAAGGCCCTAGCGGCTCTGCTCAAGGCTCAGCGGAAAGCTCCTACGGGAGCGCGTTTACGGACATTGCAGATCCTGAGCGCGGTGGAATGTGAGCCCGCTCAGACGGCTCTCCTCGGGTGCCTTGAGGGGGAGGATGAGCCGCTCGCCACGGCTACGATTCTGCGCGAGTTGGCACCCTTCGGCCCAGAGGCTCTGCCCACGGCCACTGTGATCGAGCACTTGGCCCACGAATCGTGGATGGTCCAGCGCGCCGCTATCGAGGCCCTCGTGATTCTGGGGCAGCGAGAGGGGGTCGGCGCCATGATAACCGCACTCGCTGGGGCCAGCGGACGCCTTCGCACAGACCTGCGCGGGGGCTTGGTGGCCCTCACCGGATTGGATTATCAAACGAACTCCACCCTTTGGGAAACCTGGTGGGAGTCGGACGGTGAGCAGTTCGATGTGCCCGAAACCGGCCGTGCCCTGGGCGCCGCTCTGCCCGCAAAAGACTCGGTGGGCATGACCTTTTTTGGGATCAGTACCGAGAGCCAACGCGTTCTGTTTCTGCTCGATCTGTCAGGATCTATGAACTACTCCATGATCGCGCGGGACAACCCCACCGATTCTCCTGGAGGCCCACCGGATCTGCCGCGCGGCAAGGAGCAGTCGCGCTTGCAGGCAGCCAAGGTGGACTTGGTGCGAGCACTGGGCGGCCTGCGTGAGGGTGCGCTATTTAACCTGGTGCTCTACGCCTCCGACGTGTGGACCTGGCAGGACGAGCTGGTGGAGATGGAAGGCGCTCAACGCGTGGAGGTGCAGGAATATGTGGACGACCTGCGTGCCTCCGGGGGCACGAACATCTACGGCGCCCTCCGCACGGCCCTGGAAATTGCGGGAGTGAAGGGCGGGGAGGAGTGGGATTCTCCGCGCATCGATACTCTGTTCCTCTTGACCGATGGGCGCCCATCCGTGGGCCTGACCACGCAACCAGATGAGATTCTGGCCTATGTGCGAGATAAGAACCGCTCCGGCGGAATTGTGATTCATACGATTGGACTCTCGGGGGCTCAGGATGCTTACCTGTTGAGCGAACTGGCCGCCCAAAACGGTGGCACCTACTCCGCACGCTGAAACCATGGACGACTTCACTCTCACCAACCTCGAACTGCGCGAATCCACGGAGACGGGGGAGGAGGCTGCCGGCCTGTCCCACGCCTCCATGAAAGGCATGCTGCTACTGACCGTCTTGGAACTTGCTCCCCGAGGTGAGCCGCGGGGGGCCGTGACGGTTGTCCACGACGCAGGCGACACGGGAGATCGCTATAGGGATGTGGCCGCCGTGCTTGCCAGCCGAGGATGGGCGGTGGCCCTGCCCGACCTGCGTGGCCACGGTCGCACTGAGGGGGAACGGGGGCACAGTGCTGGTCTGATGGAAATCGGGAGGGACCTGGACGAGATCCAAAATCACCTGGCCTATCGCATGCCCGATGAGCCCAAGGTGTTGGTGGGGCAGGGGCTGGGTGCCCTGCATGCGCTCTCCTACGCCATTTCAAAGCCCGGGACTCTAGCGGGTCTCGTGCTGGTCGCACCTCTGCACGAACCCCGATTCGAGGCTCCCGAGGCACCCGGTGGGATGTTGAGCCGTTTGATGGGCAAGAAGTTGACCGGCACCTCACCCGGGTCCATCCCCTGGACGGGAGATCAGTTGGTACGCGGGGCGGGGGCCACGGCTTGGGAAAGCGATCCGCTCACTCACACGGTGATCACTGCTCGGGCGCAGGAGCAGGCTAAGGAGGCCGCTAGGGATTTCCTGCCGCGTCTAAGCGAGGTGGATGCGCCCGTGCTGATTCTGCACGGCGCGGATGATGCCCTGTCCGACGTCGAACGCAGCCGCAGTCTGGCCGCGGAAGGGGTCGAGGTCCAAGTACTCGAAGGCCTCTTGCATCACCCGCTACAAGGGGACGGTAGTGATGTGGCACATTCCGCTCTGGCTGATTGGCTCGATCGAAACGTTCCGGTCAAGAACTGACGCGCCCGTCCTAGCCGCCGCGGATCATCGTCAGGAATTCCCGTCGCGTGGCATCGTTTTGCCTGAAGGCGCCGGTCATGCGACTGGTGACCGTGACGGAGCTGGGCTTCATTACACCGCGTGTAGTCATGCACTGGTGTCGGGCTTCGATAACAACCGCCACGCCTCGGGGCTCAAGCACCCGGTCGATGGTATCGGCGATTTGTACCGTCAGCTTTTCTTGGATTTGCAGCCGGCGTGCGTAAACCTCGACCACCCGTGCCAGCTTGCTCAGGCCAACGATGCGGCTGTTGGGCAGGTAGGCCACGTGGGCCACTCCGATGAAAGGCACCATGTGGTGCTCACAGTGTGAGTGTAGGCAGATGTCACGCACGGTCACCATTTCGTCGTAGCCCTCGACCTCCTCGAATGTCTTCGACAGGGCCAGTTCCGGGTCCTCCTCATAGCCACCGAAGAATTGAGCGTAGGAGCGCACCACTCTGGAGGGCGTCTCCAGCAGACCCTCTCGCTGGGGGTCATCCCCGGTATAGGCGATTAGCGTGCGGACCGCTTCTTCAGCGGCCTCCTTGGTGGGGCGGGTGTTCTGGCTGGCCATCGGGGCGGTGGTGGTAGGGCGGGGCATTGGAGTCTCTAGCGGGATTCTAGCAGATTCCGCCAAGGACTGAGGCCGTCTCCACTTGTGGCTTGCCGGCCTATTCTCGGTGTGGGGGGGGAGTGGGCACGGTGCGTTGCTATTCTCCACCCCTGCCTCCGAGTGGATCCACACGAGCTCATGACCATTCAACTGTACGACTCCGTCTCCCGTAGCAAGCGGCCCCTGGATCCCCTGGAGCCCGGCAAGGTTGGCATGTACGTCTGCGGCCCAACCGTTTACGACGATTGCCACGTGGGCCATTTAATGGGGCCTGCGGTGTTCGACACCGTGGCGCGCTGGCTCATGGCGCGCGGGTATGAGGTGCGGTTCGTAAACAACATCACCGACATCGATGACAAGATCATCAACCGCGCCATTGAGAGTGGTGAAGAGTGGTCGGTGATCGCCGAGCGCTACACGGCGCAGTACTTAGGCTTCTTGAAGGAACTCTCCGTGGTCACCGTGACCGATCACCCACGCTGCTCGGAATACGTGCCGGCCATGGTGGACTTCATTGCCGATCTGGTCGCTGATGACATGGCCTACCAAGCCTCCGACGGCGTCTACTTTGACGTCTCGCGCCACGAGGGCTATGGGAAGCTGTCTGGGCGCAAGCTGGACGACATGCTCGCGGGAGCCCGTATTCAGGCCAGCGAGGGTCTGCGCCATCCGGCTGATTTTGCCCTCTGGAAGAACGTCAAGCCCGGGGAGCCCAGTTGGGAGAGCCCCTGGGGTCCGGGGCGCCCGGGGTGGCACATCGAGTGTTCAGTCATGTCATCCCAATTGCTTGGGGGCACTTTCGACATCCACGGCGGCGGAGACGACCTGAAGTTTCCACATCATGAGAATGAGATTGCGCAGTCTGAAGCCCACGGCGATGACTATGCACACTATTGGATGCACAACGGTCTGATCCAATACGAGGGCCGCAAGATCTCCAAGAGTGATCCGCGCATGCAGGAGGAGTCCTTCTCCGAACAATTTCAGGCGCGCTGGCTATTGGACCGCTTTGGGCCTTCGGCTGTTCGGTTCTTCCTTTTGCGCACGCCCTACGGCCGGCCCGTGGATTTTGGCCCGAAGGTTCTGGATGGAGCTCAGAAGGGATTGATCCGGGTCTTGAAGCTTCTCGCCCCGGTCTTGGATCAGGAATCGGATCGCGACCTGGAAGCTATCTGTGTCGTGCCGCTGGACGAGAATCTCGACCGTGCGCGTGCGTCCTTCTGCGCTGCGATGGATGATGACTTCAACACGGGGGAGGCCATTGCCCAACTCTTCACCATGGCACGGGACCTGCGGGAGGTGCCGTTGGAGACGCGATCCTCTGGACTGGAAGTGCTCAGGGATCTAGGTCGCATTCTGGGCCTGTTTCAGCCCGGGGACACGGGGCTCGGAGAGGGGCAAGGAGAAGGCGAAGACCAAGCTCTCTTGGGCAAAGTACTGGGCGCACTCCTCAGCGTTCGCGAGGCGGCGCGGAGTGGGGGCGAGTTCGCCACCGCTGACGGCGTTCGCGACCTGCTGGTGGCCCAAGGCGTAGAGGTGAGCGACTCAGCTGACGGTGTGGGGTGGTCGGTGGGGCTAGGAGGAGCACCGGATCTTGAGGGTTTGCTGAATGGGGCCATGGACCTGCGGGAGGCCGCCCGGGGGCGCGGGGACTACGCGACGGGCGATGGCATTCGAGACAAACTGGCTGAGGTAGGTGTGTCCGTGCAGGATGAGGCCGGCCGCTCGATTTGGGCTCTCAGCTAGGCTGAGTCGGTTACAATTTCGTTCTCGGGGGCTAGGGCTACCTCCGTTACGCAATATTTACATCCATCGTGTCGACGGGGTGCGTCTTGTAGGAGGCGCAACTGCAGGTTTTTACATCTGCCGTGCCCTCGAACACCTGACCTCCGACCGGCCTTAACTACATGCGACACCTACTTACTATGAGAACGCCTCTATTTGCCACCATCCTTGGTAGCACCCTCCTGGCCGCAGCCTCCTCCCAGACCTCTGAGCCCCTGCCCTTTCCTGGGGTCTTGATTGGCCCGGGCGAGGTCGCCGAGGTCTTGGAATTCGAAACGGATCTGGCCGTGGTCGATGCCCTAGCGGGTCTGGACCAGGTCAGTCTGCGGGGTGTTCCCATGCCCACCGGACAGAACCTCGACCTCGATCTCGAGCGCGTTGAATTTCAATGGGGCTCACTGGGTGTCTACGTGGACGGTGTGCGCGCCGACTACGAGCCCGGGGACTTCAGCTGTTGGAAGGGCGAGGTTGCCGGGGTGGAGGGTAGTGATGTTTTCCTCTCCTTCTCTTCCCTGGGCAGCTACGGCTGGATCCACGATGGCGTGGACTACACGCACCTGAGCGCTATGACTAACGCCGACGGTGAGTGGGAAGGCGCTCGCATGCGCCTCTATTCGGACAAGGCCCTGAACTCAGCCGGTCAAGGTCTTGGGACTCGCGGGATGGGTAAGTGCCTTAGCGATCAACTGCGAAGCGGCACTCAGCCTCCGCCGCCGCTGAATCCCGCCGATTTGTCGCCTCCCACCTCCGGTGCTGCCCAGAAGCTCGAGTGCCGGATGGCGATCGAGACGGACAACCAGCTCTTTCAGAAGTGGGGCAACTTGGCCGCTTGCGAGAACTACGTCTTCGCCCTGCTGTCTGCGATCAGCGACCGGTATGACACGCAAATCGACACCGTGCTGACTTTCCCTTACGTGCAGTTCTGGACTACGTCGAGCGATCCGTGGAGCAGTCAGGATTCGGGTGGCAGTGCGTCTGATCTCCTCAATGAGTTCAAGGGTGCGTGGGCGGGGAATATCCCCAACGCTGCTCATCTGGCTCACTTTGTTTCCGGCGCCAACCTAGGTGGTGGCGTGGCTTGGCTCGGCGTGCTCTGCAACCAGAGCTTTGGATTTGCCGTAAGCGGCAACATCAATGGCGGTGTGACGTTCCCGGTGACCCAGGGTTCCAACACTTGGGACTTCATGGTGGTGGCCCATGAGACAGGTCACAATTTTGGTACGCCTCATACCCACGACTACTGCCCGCCCTTGGACAAGTGCGCCCCCAACTGTACGGGCAGTACGCAGTGCACTAACCAAGGCACGATCATGTCCTACTGCCACGGATGCAGTGGTGGAATGAACAACATTACGACCTATTTCCATCCGACCGTTGTGTCGACGATGCGCTCGGGGGCCGTCTCCAGTTGCATTCCCAACTGGAACTCGAATAGTTTCGCGACCGTGTTCTATGACGACTTCGAAGTGGGGGGATTGGGAGCCAACGGCTGGACCAAGACTAACGCTCGCCGAAAATCGGATTCGGCCCACGAAGGCAACAAGGGAGCCAAGGTTCGCAAGTCCGGTAGCATCATGCGCACCGTGGACACCTCGGGCTTTGGAGAGGTTGCCGTGCGCTATTGGCGGAAGACCAAGAACTACGATGCGGGCGAGGAGCTGCGCCTGCGCTACTCCACCAACGGTGGATCCAGCTGGACAACGGCGGGAGCCTCCGACGCGATTTCCTGGGGCTACGTGGAGTACGCGATGCCTGGTTCCGCTGGCAACAACGCTAACTTCATGATCATGTTCAAGTCCTTCGGCGGCGACGAGGCCAAAGAGAATGGACGTGTGGATCAGGTGGAAGTGCTGGGTCGCTAGGGCTAACAGGCGACATCAGGGACCTCCTAGGCTTGCGAGCCTTGGGGGTCCCTAGAAACCCGAGTCGGCCGTGACGGCGTACACGGCGAACTGACCGACCCAGTGATCGTAGTTCATGAAGTCGCCCTTGAGTTGGTAGTGGCGTTGCATCCCCAGGGCCAGGTGCGCGTTTGCGGAACGTAGGAAGCGCCTGCGGTCGGCGCCGCTCGGCGTTGTGCTGGCCATGCTGCGAAGGCACCAAAGGCGCGACCAACCCATGCCGTAGGAATGGGCGGTACCGATGCCATTGACGGCCAGATGCTTATCCATGATCGGATCCTGGATCTGCCAGAAACCCTGCGCCACCGCCAGGGGCTGGGTTTCGCTGACCAGGTGGTGCCAGTTGCCAAACGTAGAGAAGAAGCTCAGGGAAGGATCGAGATCGTTCTTGAAGCTGGTGCCTGCGATGTCCACCAGGAAGTACTGCTGAATCCACCCGTCCAGAGTGCTCAGGTCCGAGAGGTTTCCCACGTACCCGAGGTACTGGTGCAGTTGGGTGAATGCCCAAGCGGTGCTGTTGTAGTTGGAGGTGAGAGGGTTGATCTTGGTATTCGAGAATGCATCCAGCAGGGCCTGGGCCACTTCATCCGCCACGGGTCGCATGCGTAGGGGCTCGGGCCGTCCGCTCTCGTTGGCCCACTTCTCGTACTCGGTGGCCAGGCGGAGAAACCAGGCCTGTGCGTAGGTGTACGTGACCCAGTTAGCGATCTCGTAGCGCAGCTTGTCGTAGCGCAGAGCGTCTTCGGAGGCGAGGGCGATGGCTTGGAGCGAAGGCACACTGCGTGCGATGCGGTATGCGGCCCAGTGGGCATGGATGCTGGAGTGCGTGTCGAACATGCGGACAAAAACCCGCTTGCCGTTCGTGGGCTGAACGCCCGGATAGATCAGCGTCTCCATCTCGCGTAAGACCACCTCGGTGCGTTGATCTACTGAAGGAGCTTGAGCTCGAGCCGAGGTACCCAGATCCGTGGCGGCGACGAGGGCCAAAATCAGCATGGGGGCATATTTACTGAAGAAACGCATGACCCTTAATTTTAGCATATTCTTCTGCGTGAGGCGGACATGAACGGGGCCACCCCCCTTAGGGCACTCGGCCGAAACCGGGGATTCCTCATCGCCTCCCATCCTCTCTCCCGAGGAACCTGAGGCGCTGCTACTCCGCGCGTAACCAGTCTTCGAGCAGGATCATGGCCGACCATGAATCGCGGCGGTCCTTGCGGTCCTGCCCTGTGTGACCGGCTTCCACCAGCCTGGATTCTGCCTCCTTGGTGGACAGGCGCTCGTCTACAAGAGCGAGCTCGGGCCCGGGGAAGCGGGCGCTCAGCCGCGCGCAGAACTCCCCAACATCCTTGGCCCTAGGGCCCACGCTTCCATCCATGTTCAGGGGTTGCCCTACGACGAAGACGGTCACCTGGCGGTCGGCCATCAGGCCGGCGATGAAGTCGATCAGGTCGCTGCCGTCCCCCGCGCCGTGGAACGTTGTCAGGGGTTCGGAGGTGATCCGCAGGGCATCCGCTACGGCAAAGCCCGTGCGTCGGGTACCGTGGTCGATGGCCAGAACTGCTCCGGGTGCAGCCATGAGGTTAGGCGCGATCAGGCGCCTGCTTGCGCACTTGGTCGACAATCCCACGTACGTCCTGAGCATGTTCCTTGGAACACACGAGACTGGCACCTTCAGTGTGCACCACGACTAGGTCATGCACTCCGACCAACGCTGTGACGTGTCCATCTGGCCCGTGGACCACGTTGTTCGCAGCGTTGAGTGCGATCAGTGCACCGCCGCCACTACTGCGGTTACCCGCGCCGGCATCGGGTAGCACATCACTAAGCGCAGGCCAGGAGCCCACGTCGCTCCAATGAAAGTCCGCGCGCACGATCTTGCAGCCGTCCTCCTTCTCAAGAATGCCCACGTCCACTGAGATCGGGGTGATTCCTTCCATGAGTGCTTCAAGCCCTCCATCCGGACAATCCCGGATTCCGTGCCATAACTCTGGAGCATGTCGCTCGAGAGCCGCCTCAAATGCGGCGGTCGACCAGACGAAGATTCCGCTGTTCCAAAAGTACTCACCGCTGGCCAGGAGTTCTTGGGCCCTGGCTGTGTCCGGCTTTTCGATGAACTGCTGCACGGTCCAGGCCTTGCCCTCGTTTGGAGTCTCGATGGGCTCGCCTGGTTGAATGTAGCCATACTCGGTGGCCGGCATGGTGGCGGGAATGCCGAGAGTGATCAGGCCCCCAGCTTCGGCAGCGTAGATGGCGGACCGCACGCTTTGCTGGAATGCTTCCCGGGACGGGATGACGTGGTCGGCGGGCAGAACGATTTGAATGGCATCGGGATCGATCCCCCGTATGAAGATCTGGGCCAGGGCTAGGCAGGGCAGCGTGTTGCGGCCCACCGCTTCTAGTATCAGATTTTCCGCGGGCAATTCGGGGAGCTCATTGCGTACTAGATCTGCGTGCCTTTGCCCGCACACCACCAGGATATTTTCAGGCTCGACGAGCCCATCTAGGCGCGACCATGTCCCGCGTAGGAGAGAATGCCCTCCCTCGATTTTCAGAAACTGCTTGGGCAGACTCTCACGGCTCGCAGGCCAAAAGCGCGTGCCGGATCCCCCCGCCATGATCACTGCGAAGATCGTGTTCGCCATGGGGGCATGCTACCCGCCGGAAGCGCCAGTCAGAAGCGTCGTCGTCGCTTGCTGTAGGCGGGCAGGGGCA
>JAPKBO010000280.1 GCA_028823395.1 Planctomycetota bacterium
TGCGCCACAACCTAGGCAAGCGCGCCACAGGGGTCATGTCCACGTCGCTGCCGATGGGGCCCAACATCCTCCATGACCCGGATGAGTTCCATCTGATGGTCACGATGGACCCGACGAAGGAGCAGCTCGAGAACCGCTACTACATCGCGTGGCGTGCGAAGGTCGCGAAGTACATCCGCACCCTGGACCTGATCAAGAACAAAGAGGCCGACGACGAGGCCGTGTTCAAGGAGTTCAAGAAGAACATCGTCAGCAACCTGCTGGCGCTCTACAAGCACGGCGACGTCCACGAGTGGCGCGAGGAAGCCAAGCTCTGGTACGACGGCGGCAACAAGGTATCCCGCACGTGGGCCCGCCGCTTCAAGGTCAGCCGCTTCCAGATCGCCGGCATCATCGCAGCCTTCTCACCACAGACTGAGTGGTTCACCAACCTGGGCCGGGCCGAGTTCCTGGGCCGGGCCATGAGCGACAAGAAGATCCTCAATCACAAGTTCGACGCCGCGCAGGTGGCGTGGGGCAAGGTAGTCATCGAGAAGAAGAAGGACGGGGTCAAGTACTACGAGGCGCGCATCCTCCCCAAGATGCTGCGGAAGATCAAAGGCCAGTCACTCAAGCAGCTCCTCAAGGCTGGCGAGATCAGCATGGCGGCTCGCGCTGTGCGCTCCTACGCAGAGGTCTACACCAACCGCAGGTACACTGGCTGGAAGCCGTCAGGCGCCCGCATGGCAAGCGTCAAGACGGACAAGGGCGAGTACGGCACCCTGGCCTGGGGCGGCTATGGCGACATCAAGAAGGCCATCCGCATGTTCCAAGACGGGTCCGACCAGTCCCTGTCCAAGAACCTGGGCGACGCGCACAAGGTGCGCAGCTTCTACAACAACATCGCTCACCCTGACGCCCCCTGGGGCGACGTGACGATGGACACCCACGCTGTGGCCGCTGGCTTCTGGGCGCCCTTCAGTGGCTCCAGTAAGGAAGTCTCGGCCAACCTGACCGGCAGCGTGGCCGGTGGCGGTGGCCCTGGCGCGACCAAGCCCCACGGCATGATTGGGCTCTATCCGATCATGGCCGACGCCTACCGCACGGCCGCCAAGCGTGTGGGCATCCAGCCCCGGGAGATGCAGAGCATCACCTGGGAAGCAATCCGGGGCTTGTTTTCGGCAGACTTCAAAGCCGAAGAGACTAAGATGGAGAAGGCGAAGAAGGGAAGTTCCCTGATCCGCCCTGTGTGGAAACAGTACCAAGATGGAAAACTCACTCTCGCCCAAGCCCGAGCTAAGGTCTATCGCCTTGCGGACGGTATCACTGCCCCTAAGTGGCACACGGATGGTCTGGGAACATCTGGAGGAGGAGCTGCCGCCGGAGATGTGGGGAGCCCCGGACCCGGACGTGCTCGCAAGTCTGGGAAGCGATCTAGCGGCGCTGGTGCTAAGCCTGCCCGAGGGGACAACGCTGCACGATCTGATACTCGAGGGAAGAGCAGCCGAGTAAAGCCGCGCTTCGCGAAGGCGATGCCGCTGAAGTCGCCGAAGTTCCGGCGGTGGTTCAAAGACTCAGCGGTAGTGGACGAGAAGGGGAAGCCGCTGGTCCTGTACCACGGCAGCCCCGACCCCGGCACCTACCCGGACCCTGATCGGGTCCTGTGGGGCAGCCGCAACGAGCACCACGCATGGGCCTACGCGCGTGCGCCGCGCGGCACGAGCCGCAAAGAGGTCCACCAGGCGGGCGAGGGCATCAGCCCCGTCTACATGTCCATCCAGGCGCCGTTCTACTCGGACGCACTCCGTGAGAACGTCAGCGTGGACGAGTTCTTCGACGAGATGGTCAAGCAGGGCATCGCCACGGCCGAGGAGCTCAAGGATTACCGCGACATCGTCCTCGATGGAGCGGATCGACTAGCGCCCAAGTGGGACCGCTCCCACATGTCGGAGCTGATGCAGCGGCAGCCCGAGCCGGTGATGCAGTACAAGGTGTTTCAGTTCTGGCACAACCCGGAGGCTGTGCTCGGTGCCGAGGGTGCGGATACCCTGTTCGCTGCGATGGAGAAGGCCGGCTTCGACGGCATCTACCACCGCGAGCTCGGCAACGACACGTGGGGCGCGCTCGGCGGCATCGGCCGCGTCAAGTCCGCCACAGGCAACTCCGGCGCCTGGGACGAGACCAAACCCGACACCCGCCACGCCAAGGCGATGCCGCCGAAGTCCCCCGAGTTCAAGCGGTGGTTCAAGAAGTCCGAGGCTGTGCAGCCGGACGGCAAGCCGCTGGTCGTCGCCCACGCCACCAACGCGAAGGACGACTTCGAGGAGTTCCGCACCGCCGGCCTAGGCGCACACTTCGGTGATGCCGGGGCGGCAGCCGCACGCCAGAAGCAACTAACCGAGTTCAGTGAGAGGGCTGTAGGTAGGGATGCTGGGACATTCCGCACAATCACTGGATACTTGAGCATCCAAAATGCGCTAGAAATGCCAGACCTAGCGGGCGTGTACCAGACGTCAAGTGGTGAGCTAATCGACGCGGACGAGGTGGATGAACGTATCGACGAGTTTGACACCGAGACGCCGCGCCCTATGGCTTGGGAGGACGAGACGGACTTCTCGGAGTGGCTCTACATAAACGACCATATTGACCAGGAGGAGTTCTTTGAGGTCCAGTACGACGTGGATGCCGCCGTTGCTTTGCTGAAAGAGCAGGGGTATGACGGCATCAAGTACGAGAACGCCGTAGAGAACCCTGGGAGCACTACGTGGATCCCATTCGGCTCGAGTCAGTTCAAGTCCACAGAGAACTCTGGGGAGTTCAGCTCGGAGACGGGCAAGTTCCGCTTCGCCAAGGCGATGCCGCTGAAGTCGCCCGAGTTCAAGCGGTGGTTCGACGAGTCGGCGGCCGCGCTGCCGGACGGCAAGCCGCTGCCGCTCTACCACGGCACCACGCACGCCTACACCAAGTACAACGACGAGCGCGGCAACGTGGAGAACTACCTGGGGCGTGGGTTCTACGCCACCACCGACCCGTGGGACGCCAGCCACAACTATGCCGACCCGGAGACATCGCCGGATCTCACAAGCCGTGTGGAGCTGCGGACTGAGGAGATTTGGAACGACGTGGGGTGGTTTGGTGACGAGTCCGACGCGGAGGAGCAGGCCCGTGCCGAGTTGATGGGCGGGAGCCCGTCTGTGATGCAGGTGTATATGTCGATCCAGAACCCGGCGGACCTGCGCCCCGGTGGAACGACGCTTACCTTCGACGAGAAGTACGACGAGGAACTCGAAGAGTATGTAGGCGAGCCCACAGGCACCCT
>JAPKBO010000074.1 GCA_028823395.1 Planctomycetota bacterium
CTTGGGGGATCATGCACTCCTTCGAAAAAAGGTGGGCCCTGTACATTTGTGGCGGGTCAGTCTTTCATTTTCTTGTTTCGGCAGCGAGGGGTGATGACTAGATGAAACGGGTGGCGCGAAATCGTGCTGCTGGGTGAGCTGTTGGACACCAAGGTGCGCGAGAAGAATGGATTCTTCAGACGCTTCAAGGGTTCGGATAGGTGAATCGCAGGGGTTTCTGCAGTTGATGAAAAGTGGGATCCTTCATGATGCCTTTCATCCTTTCACTGAGGAGGGCTTCTAGCTCTTCCCGGGTTTCGGGGAAGCCGATGCCGCGCCAGCCGGGTTCCATGCCGGCGTTCATGACGAGCACCTGCTGGTAGAACTCGACCACGTCACAGTTGGGGTCCGAGCAATCACCACGGTATTCAGCGGGGCTACCGGGGCAGTCGTTCTCTGGGTGCTGCCAGAAGTTGCACTGGGCCCGTTGGGTCTCGCGGGCAATGATGGACGTCCAGTCTTCCACACCGAATTCGGCGGGGTAGACCGTGCTGTAGCCGAACTGTGTGAGGAAGTGCACGATCTCCTCGACGATCACCGCCTTCACTCGGACGGGATCGGGCTCCTCGTCACCGATCATCCACCAGGTTGGGATGATGATGTCGTAGCCCAGCTTGCGTTGCAGGCCAGGGAGCTGCCATTCCTCCCAGTCGTCTTCATCGTGGGGCATGGCCAGCCAGGCGGTTTTCGGATTGCGGATGGCTGCTGCTACCGCTAGATCATCGGGGATACCGTCCATGTCCTGGTCCAAAAGCTCGGCCAGAACTCGGGCTGCCAAAGCGAGGGTTTCCGCGGGAATGCGCTGGTCCGCGGCCAGCAGCACACCAAAGGGTTGGGCACATTGGGTCATGTTGGCCTCCAAGAGCGCTTTCCGCTGGGAGGGGGTCAACAGGAGACGTGCGTCGGCGGTGGACAGGACCGTGCACACGGGAAGGGCTTGTGTCTCGGTGGATGGGGCGCGAACGCAGGCGCAAAGCAGCAGGAAGAGGGAGAGAAGCGGAAGTTTCATCTGTTGGCTGTGAGTTTTGATGGGGCGCGGCTCAGCGGGTTCTGGTGGGTTCCAGAGCCCTGGTACCGTAACCTCCTTGCATGCTCACGAGATCTCTTGGAATCCTGTCCCTGCTCTTTTGCGCCGTTCTACCGGTGGATGACCCCGTCACGGGTGGCGCTGCCCGGCTGGAGGCATGGGGAAAACGCGCAGAGCTCCAAAACTCTTCCCCCTTCAAGGACCTGCAATGGCGGCCTCTGGGTCCCAAGTTCTGCGGCGGCCGCATCGAAGCGGTGGACTGTCCGCCAGGGACCGCGGGCACGATCTACGCGGGCGTTGGTGCGGGAGGTGTATTCAAGACGACCAACGGCGGTCTCAGCTGGAAGCCGATCTTCCACCGGGAGTCCACCTATGCCGTGGGCGATGTGGAGGTTTCCCGTGCAAGGCCGGAACTGGTCTGGGTGGGAACGGGCGAGGCGCACTTGAGCGGCACGTCCTATGAGGGAACCGGCGTGTTCAAATCCACGGACGGTGGTGCCTCCTGGAACAACATGGGCCTGCACGACAGTGCCCACATCGGCAAGGTCGTGGCTCACCCCAGCGACCCTGACATTGTGTATGTGGCGGCCATTGGCGCGCGGCACAATCCCGCGGGGGAACGCGGTGTTTACCGCAGCAAGGATGGCGGTGTGACCTGGGAGCGCGTGCTCCATGTTGGCGAGCGGGTGGGCATCATTGATTTGGTCATGGACCCCAGCAATCCCGCGCGTCTTTGGGCGGCCTCTTGGCAGAGAGGCGGTGGCCCGAGAAGCGGCGTCCATCGCAGCACGGATGGGGGTGAGACTTGGGTCAAGCTTGGGGGTGGGCTTCCCGAGGGGAAACGGGTAGGTCGCGTGGCCGTGGATGTTTCGGTTTCCGATCCCGGCGTGGTTTATGCCCTCGTGGTGGATCACTCGCCTAAGGGCGGCGGTCGCGGCGGCGTGCAAGGACTGTTGTTTCGCTCGGGCGATGGGGGAGACACCTGGAGTCAGACCCATCAGGATGCCGTGCCCACCTATGTGGGTTGGGATTTTTGCGACGTGCGTGTGGCGCCGGACGATGCGAATCAAGTCTACCTGTGTGGTCTGCGCCTGCTGATCTCTTCCGATGGAGGCAAGACCTTCGAACGGGGTGGCGAGGACGTTCAGCGCCTCCACGACCATCAGGGCAGCGGCATGCATTTGGACATGCACGATGTTTGGATCGATCCCGAACGTCCCGAGCGCGTGCTGCTGGGTACGGATGGGGGCTTGTATGTTTCCTGGGACCGAGCGGCGAGCTGGCTGCACCTCAACAACCTGCCCATCGCCGAGTTTTACAAGGTGCACCTGGACGGTGCCGATCCCTTTCAGATCTGGGGCGGAACCCAGGACAACGCGTCACTGGTCGCTCCGTCCAACGTGACCTTCACCGCGGGCGGCCCCGACGCCTGGGAGCAGATCTTCCTGGACCACTGGTCGGGGGGTGACGGCTTCTCGAGCTTCCCCGATCCCTTCGATCCCTCGATCGTTTACTGGACCCAACAGCAGGGAGATCTCAGGCGTGGCCAGAGCGGCGAGCTCCGACGCTCGAAGCATGTGCGCCCCAAAGGTTCGGGGCTGCGCTTTGCCTGGGACACTCCCTATATGGCCTCGCCGCACACAGAGGGCGTGCTCTACTGCGCCGCCGAGGGCGTGCACCGTTCCACCGATCGTGGTGAGAGTTGGGAGGCGATCGGTCCGAAGCCGTGGGGCGGGTCGATTCTCTCGCTTTCAGAGTCGTTGCTGGATCCCGATCGTCTGATGACGGGCGCGGGCGGTGGCCGGGTGCAGTTGACACGGGATGCTGGGGCCACGTGGGAGCGCGCCGGGGACGGGCTGCCGTCGAAGCGCGTCACCAAGGTCGTCACCTCTGTACACAACCCCGAGCGGGTCTATGTTGCCCTCTCGGGATCTTCCGCTGGCGACCGGCGTTCCTATGTGTTCCGCTCGGAGGATTTTGGCGTGACCTGGAAGAGCCTCGCCGGCAATCTGCCCAACGAGCCTGTCACCGCCCTGATCGAGGACCCCTCCAATCCCAATGTCCTTTACTTGGGAACCGACCTGGGGGTCTTTGTCTCCACCGACGGGGGCGTCCGATGGGATGTGCTGGGCGGGGGGCTGCCCACCTGCCCCGTGGTGGATCTCGCAGCACACTCGGCGAGCCAGACCCTGGTCGTAGTGACCCATGGGCTGAGTGCCTTTGCCCTTGGAATCTCCAGCCTGTCGAACGCGGAAGGAAAGTAAGCGACTCAGCCGATACCCGGAAATCACACCATGAAGATTCACCTCATTCGATTCATCTGCTTGGCGACCATGATGGGTGCTGGGCACAGTGCTCCTATCCGCTTGCAGTCCTCCGAGGCCGATGGGCAGGACCAGGTCGAGCGGCGGCCCAACATTCTGTTTTGCATCGCGGATGACTGGGGTTGGCCCCACGCCGGAGCCCTCGGTGACTCTGTGGTCCAGACCCCTGCCTTTGATCGCTTGGCCCGAGAGGGTGTGCTCTTTCCCCATGCCTATGTCTCCTCTCCCTCATGCACTCCATCGAGGAACGCGATCCTGACCGGGCAGTGGCACTGGCGCCTCAAGGAAGGCGCGAACCTCTGGAGCATTCTTGCGCCAGAGACCAACGTCTACCCAAAACTCTTGGGAGCGGCCGGATATCATGTGGGCCACTGGAGGAAAAGCTGGGGTCCTGGCCGTCTGAAGGGTTGGGACGGTCACCCGGCTGGGCCGAACTACAAGAAGGGATTCAAAGAGTTCCTGGAAGCAAGACCCGAAGGCGCACCTTTTTGTTTTTGGCTAGGGGCGTCCGACCCTCACCGGCCCTATCAACTCGGCTCCGGCGCTGAGAGTGGTTTGGTTTGCGAAGAGATCGACCTCTTTCCCTTCTTCCCTGATTGTGAAGAGGTGCGCGGTGACGTGGCGGATTACTACTTCGAGGTCGGCCGCTTTGATCAAGATGTTGCCCGGGCGATCGCTCTTTTGGAAAAGTCCGGAGAACTCGACAACACCCTGATCGTCATGACAGGGGATCACGGCATGCCGTTCCCGCGCTGCAAGGGCAATGTCTACGATTCAGGAGCCCGGGTGCCCCTCGCTGTCAGGTGGGGGGATCGGGTGAAGGGTGGGCAGGTCTTGGAGGACTTTGTGAGCTTGACGGACCTTGCGCCGAGTTTTCTCTCCGCCGCGGGCCTAGAGATCCCCAGCTCGATGACAGGGAATGATCTACTGGCTCGATTGCAGGGCGGAGACAAAGCGTCCCGCTCTTTTGTCCTGATCGGACGCGAGCGTCATACCCAAGCGCAGGAGAAGCCCTCGAGCGGTGGCTATCCCGTGCGCGCCCTGCGGAACCGGGAGTTTCTCTATGTGCGGAACTATGAGCCGGATCGTTGGCCGGCCGGCACTCCATACCACGAGCGTGCCTACATGAAGAACGGGTGGCTGGGGGATTGCGACAATGGTCCCACCAAGCTGGTGATCGCCGCAAGGGCGCCCAAGGATCCGGTCTATTGGGAAAGCTACAGGCTTTGTTTTGCCAAGCGCCCTGGGGAGGAACTCTATGACCTGAAGGCTGATCCGCACCAGCTCGTGAACCTTGCGGCCAACCCAGAGTACTCGGAAGTGAAAACCAAACTCGCGGCCCAGCTTGTGGCTGAGCTAAAAGCGAGCGGTGACCCCCGTGAGATCGGTGGGGCCCAGGCCTTTGATGAATATCCCTACTTTGGTGGTGTTCCAAAATTTCCAGGGGCCGAGGCCATCAAAGCCTATCGTTGAGCCCGTCCGGTGCTCGCAAATTTAGGCCAAGTCACCGAGCGCGACCTTGATGGCCTGGCCGCTGATTCCGCTGGCTTCATCCGATGCTAGGAACGCAATCAGTTGAGCGACCTCATCGGCGGTTGGAACACGGCCCGCCGGGTAGAGCGCAGCGCGCTCTTGCCAGATCTCATCCACAGTGAGCCCGCGCTCTTGCGCTTCGCTTTGGGCGGATCGTTCGGCCATGCTGGTGCGCACCCAACCGGGTAGAACCGCATTGGAAGTGATGTTGTAGGGGCCGCCTTCCAGGGCGGCCGAGCGCATCAAGCCCAGCAGGCCGTGCTTGGAACTGGTGTAGGCGCTGCCAGCTTCCTCGGCGATCTGTCCCGCCGTCGAGCTCGTGAATACGAGGCGTCCACTTTGACGCTCGACCATTTGGGGCATCACCAGGCGCGACAAATAGAACGGACCATCGAGGTTCACGCGCATGGTCTCGGCCCATGTGGCGGTGTCCTGCTTCCAGATGACTTTTTCGTGCGCAGATCCGATGCCGTGGTTGCAAACAAGTATGTCCACGGGGCCGAGGCGCTCGACGGTCGTTTCAACCGCGAGGGTGCAACCCTCAAGGGTGCCCAGATCCGCCGCAACGGACTCCATGTCCAGGGAAGCCAGGTCCTCTTCACTGCGCGATACCGCCATCACCCGGGCGCCGCGCGCCCTCAGGAGCTCGGCTGCCACGCGTCCAATTCCACGGCTTGCGCCGGTCACCAGTGCGATCTTATCTTGAACTCCTGCCATGCACTTATCGTATCAACTGGGAGCCGTGCTCGATGACCTTCGAGCCCCTAAAGGTCTGAGCAGATTTTGCAGTCATCCACCGGGGGAACCTTGTGGGCAAGTGCAACCTGTGGGCCGCAGCAGCCGTTATGGTCGAATCTCGCTCGTTGCGAGTCTCCTGGTGGACTGGGAGATTTTGGTGATAGACTAGAGCCATGCCTTCGACCCTGCCCCCGAGCATTTTCAATGACGTGGTTGGACCCGTCATGCGCGGACCTTCCAGTTCGCACTCCGCAGCCTCAGTGCGTATTGGACGTTTGGCGCGTGATCTTTGTGGTGGTGCTCCTGATTCGGTCCTGATCGATTTTGACACCGAAGGGTCCCTGGCCATGACCCATACGAGTCAGGGGTCCGACATCGGTTTGTTTGCTGGCCTGCTCGGCTGGGAAGCGGATGACGCTCGCTTGCCGGACTCAGCGGCGGCGCTCAAGGCCGCTGGCATTGAGTTAGAGATCCGGACTGCCAAACTGAACGATCCGCACCCGAACACCTATCGCCTGACCATGCGGAAGGGATCGTTGGACCACAGCCTGATCGCATTGTCTACGGGCGGCGGCATGATCGAGGTCATCGAGATCGATGGCACCCCAGTTGCCTTGCACGGGGACTATGCGGTGACCCTGCTGGATGTTGCCGACAATGGGGAGTCGACTGCGGCGATCCTGAACGCCCGCGATGATATGGACGAGGTGCAGATCGCAGGAACTGCTCCGGTGCGGGTCATCTGCAAGGGGCAGCAGTTTGTTTGCGACGAAGACTTGACGGGCATGCCGGCTGTCAACCGTGTCAGGCGTCTCGATGCGGTCTTGCCGGTTTTATCCCGAAGAGGGCTTACGGTTCCGTTCTTGCATGCCAGCGAAATGGTGGCCAGTGGGGATCCCACGCAGCACAAGCTTTCGGATTTTGCTTTGGAATATGAATGTGCCCGGGGAGGCATGGCCTCGGAAGCAGTGCTGGAGCAAATGCGCAAAATCCTCGTCATCGTGCGTGGGGGAGTCCAAGAGGGTCTGGCTGGTACAGAGTACGCCGACCGGATTTTGCCACGGCAAAGCAATGGATTCGCAGCCATGCTTGAGAGCGGCAAGCTGTTGGATGGCGGCATTCTGAACCGCGCGATTCTCTACGTCACCGCATTGATGGAAGTGAAGAGTTCCATGGGGGTGATTGTCGCCGCGCCCACAGCTGGTTCGTGTGCCACATTCCCGGCCACTTGCTTGGCTGCGGCCGAAATTCAGGGCTCCTCAGAAGATGAGATTCTGCGAGCGATGATGGCGGCCGGCCTGATCGGAGTCTTTACCAGCACTCGATCGAGTTTCGCGGCGGAGGTCGGCGGCTGTCAGGCCGAGACCGGCGCAGGCGCAGCCATGGCGGCAGCCGCGTTGGTCGAGTTGGCCGGTGGAACCGCCGCCCAAGGATTGGGGGCAGCCAGCCAGGCCTTGCAAAATGTCCTGGGACTGGTCTGCGATCCGATTGCCAACCGTGTCGAGGCTCCGTGCCTGGGCCGCAATGTGGCTGGAGCGGCCAACGCACTTGCCTGCGCCAATATGGCTCTGGCTGGCTATGACCACTTGATCCCCCTGGACGAAGTGCTGGATGCACACCGGGCAATCAGTGAGAACATGCCCCGCGAGTTGCGCTGCACCGCCCTCGGCGGCTTGTCGGTCACGCCGACGTCGAAGGCCATCGAGGCCCGCTTGTGTGGAACGGACGAAGGCTGCGGCAGCTGCGGTTAGTCGGTAGGGGGGTCCTTCCCTCTCTTGGACCAAGCTGCGGCCAGTGGATTTCGCGCAATGCCCCGTGCTTGTCAACCTCGGCTGTACCACCGCGGCTGTCTCAGCCTCGGCTCGGGTGCATCACTTGCTGCCGGGCCAATCTGCCCACCAAGCCTTGAAGGTCCGGTAGTGTTCCTCGGCGTAGCTCTTTTGGCTGGGGCTGAGGGCATCGCTCTCGTTGAATTGCAGGCGGTACTGCTCGTCACCGCCTAGAACCAGAAGGTGCTTGTAAAAGAGCACTAGATCGGGTCCCTCGTCAAAGGTCGAGAGCACCGTAAGGGCTTGTTCCAGCTCTCGGGCAAGACGGCGCGCTTCCTTGTCGCCCTGATGGGCGCTGGTGCAGAGTTCGATCAGTCGCAGCACTTCCCGGGGCAAGGCATTGCCGATTCCCGTGATGGCTCCGCTGGCACCGCAGTTCACATAGCCGTGGAAAACTTGCGTGTCCACTCCGACCATCAAGATCACTTCAGGGTCTACTTCAATGATGTGCTCGGCTGCGTAGGTCAATGAGGTCGCCCCGCCGAATTCTTTGAAGCCGACCAGATTCTTGAACTCCTTGCGCAACTCGAAGAAGAGATCCGCGCGGGTCTCAAATCCGTAGTAGGGGCTGTTGTAGATCACCGCCGGCACATTGGGAGCCGCGGCCAAGATGGATGCGAAGTGAGCCCGCTGGGCGTCCAGGGATGTGCCACGGGACAGGAGTCGAGGAATGAGCATCAAGCCCTTGGCCCCTACGGAATCCGCATGGGCGGCGTGGGCCGTGGCCGAGCGCGTATTGACGGCGCCGGTCCCGACCATGGTGGGAATGCCCGCCGCGCACAAGTCGGCCACACCTTGTTGGCGCTGTTCATCGGTCAGCAGGGGCCAGTCGCCCATGGATCCGCAGTAGACGACGCCGCTCATTCCAGCATCCATGAGTTCTTGGCCCTTACGAACAAGGGCCGCGAAGTCAGGGCTTCGGTCGGCAGTGCAGGGGGTCATGAGGGCCGGAAGACAGCCGTGACAGATGCTTGTGTCCATCGGGAGCTTCAGGCTTTGCCTGCAATCGAGGGGGAGGATGATGAAAGGGTCATGGGAACAAGTGTGCGTTGCCCTGGGGGCTAGGGCTGATGTCTACAGGCTGTCCTTGGTCCAATGCCCATCTATCTGGCGCCAAAGTGCACTAGGGTTTTCGTCGCGCAGGCTGGGGGGCAGTCGGTCGGGGCGCACATTGTCGTAGCACTGCAGCATGGCAAAGCGCAGCAGTGCCCCGGGCATGCCCACGGCGCTGAAGCCGGCTTGGGCTGTGGCGGGGAAGGGGCCCCCGTGGTTCATGGCCGGGGAAACCGCGACGCCGGTGGGCATCTTGTCATTGAGCAGTCGACCCACCCGTTGGCGCAGAGCCGGGGCCAGAGCATCGTAGGCATCGTCGTCACTCCCGTCCGAGGCGGAGTAAATGCAACCGGTGAGGTTTCCCTCAAGCGCGTCGAGCACCTTCAGCGTCTCGGCCTGGTCCGATGCAACCACGATCAAGGTCGCGTTGCCAAAGGCTTCACTTTGCAGGGCTAGGCTGTTCGCAAGGAACTCGGCGCCGGAAACACGCAGGACCGTGTTGGTGTAGCGCCGCTCGTCGTCGGCTACGGGCGTTCCGCCCGTAAGGACTTGGGCGCCGGCCTGACTCAGGTGCTTGACCGCATGCGCCAAACCCTGACAGCCCGCCTCCGAAAACAGCAGGCCGTTCGGAGCTGCGGCAAAAGCATTCACGGTTTTGTCCACGAAGGCTTCGGCGTGAGCGTCTGCCTGCAACAGCAGCATCCCGGGGCTGGTGCAGAACTGGCCGGTGGCCATCAGGCAGCTGGCGGTGAATTCCTCGGACAAGGCTGGGCCTTTTTCGGCCAGTGCGCCAGGCAGGACCAGAACCGGGTTGATGGAGCCGAGCTCCAGGAAGATGGGCTTGCCCACCGCGTCGGCGGCGGCCTTGAGCTTGAGTCCGCCCCTGCGCGAGCCGGTGAAGGCGATTGCGGCCAGGCGCGGATCCTGGGCCAGTTTTTCCCCGTCCTCAAGAGGCATGTTGTAGAGCAGCTGTACCATGCCCGCGGGCAGGCCAGCGGCAGCAGCGGCTGATTGGGCTTCTTCGGCCAGCAGGCGGGTGGTGCCCGGGTGCAAGGGGTGTGCTTTTGCAATCACCGGATTGCCACTGGCGATGGCTGCGATGAAGTCACCCCCGGAGACGCTGCCAAAGGCTAGGGGGAAGTTGTTCGGACCAAAGACACACACGGGGCCGATCGGGCCAAACTGAGTGCGGATGCCGGCGGCAGTGTCGATGACCGGATGGGTCCAGTGCCCGGCACGGCAGGCCTCGGCCGCCTGGCGCATTTGGTTGGTTGTGCGCGGGAGTTCGATGGAGGCCAGACGCGGTTCTAGGGGCAGGCCGGTTTCCAGGTTGGCAAGCGCGATGATCTTGTCGGCCTGGGCTTCGATGCGATTTGCGTAGTCGTGAAGAAAGCCTGCTAGGACTTCTCGGTCCACTTGCTGCAGGTCCTTGAAGGCCTGGCGGGCGGAGTCCAAGGCAGCCTCGCAGTCAGCCCAGCTACTGGTGGGGTAGTGGTCCTCCAGGACTTCTCCGCTGACCGGATTTTTTGCCTGGAAGGTGCCGAGTGCGTCGGAGGCGCGCCAGGCGCCGGCGATGAGGACCTTTTGGATGGACATGGGGGAGTTGTGGGGAGGGGCGGTGTGGAGGTCGAAGGGAGACGGTGCGGCTCTCTGGGCAGAGTATACGGTCCAAGGGTAATCAATACAGGCAGCAACCTTGGCTTGCCCTTGGCCATTGGGATTCGCGTGAAGAGAATGCCTCCTCAGCGCCGCAGCCGGTCGCTTAGCATGACAGGATGAAAATGAACCTCATCGCTCTCACCTTGTTGTTTGGCTGTTCCCCGTTCCGCCAGGTTGGGGATCACGACAAGCCCGTGCTCAAAGTCTTCCTGCTCGCTGGGCAATCCAATATGGAGGGCCAGGGCGTCGTCGATCTCGACCATGCGGAGCACTACAACGGCGGCCGGGGGATTCTCACCCGCGTGCTTGAGGATCCGGACATCGCCCGGGAGTTCGGCCACTTGCGCGGGGACGATGGGAATTGGACAAAACGCGACGACGTTTTCGTGTGGTACCAGCCCGCGAGGGGACCTCTCAAAGCAGGCCCTCTGTCCATTGGCTACGCGGGGTATGAGGGCCTCCACCATTTTGGGCCCGAGCTAGCGCTGGGCTGGGAATTGGGTGAACACTTTGATGAGCCCGTACTCTTGATCAAGACAGCCTGGGGGGGGAAGAGTTTGATGAATGACTTCCGGCCGCCGAGTTCAGGTGGGGAGGTCGGCCCCTATTACCATCAAATGCTCACGGAGTACGCGGCAGCGATCGCGGGCTTTGGGGAACGCTTTCCCGAGCTGGCGGGGTGCGAGGCACAGCTGTCGGGTTTCATTTGGTTCCAGGGCTGGAACGACATGTTCACTGAAGGGGGCCTGAAGGCCTACTCAGAGAACCTGGTGAACTTGGTCGGCGACCTGAGCGAGCATTTATCCGAGCCCCAGTTGCCTTTCATCGTGGGCCAGACGGGGAACGCGGACAACGAGGAGCTCTGGGCAGCGCAAGAAGAGGCCACATTGTGGCCTGCATTTTTAGGTCGGGCTGGCTATGTGCCCACGCGCTTATTCTTGCGCAAGCCCGAGGACTCACCCAACTCAGGGCACGGACACCACTGGTTCGGAAACGCAGAGAGCTACCTGCTCATTGGCCAAGCACTCGGGCAGGGGATGGTGGAACTCACCGACCCAAGCGAGAGCGCCAGCAGGGACTAGGCCCAAGTGGCGCTCAGAGCCCGCGGGCCGGGCAGCATCTTGACGGGGACCAAATCCCCTTGTCTTGGGATCTACGCCCACGCGTCGCGGGACGGCTGTAGATCTAGCAAATGTTGGCGAGGGCTTGGTCCATGAGCGGGTATTCAAATGCAAAGCCCGCGGCGAGGGCGGCCTTGGGCTGAACCTGTTGGCCCGTCAACAGGAGGGTGGATCGTTCTCCCAGGATCAGGCGTAGAGCCAGAGCCGGGGCCGGAAGCAGCGCGGGCCTGTGCACCGCGCGGCCCAGGGCACGGGCGAAGGTGCGTTGATCCACGCACTCCGGAGCTACGCCATTGTAGATTCCCGCCCGTCCGCGATCCTGGCCGATGAACTCGAAAAGGCGCGCGAGGTCTTGGACGTGAATCCACGGGAAGCCCTGACGACCATGGCCAAGGGGCCCGCCCAGGCCCAACTTGAACGGCAGCAGCATGCGCTTGAGGGCGCCACCCTCTGCTCCCAAGACCACGCCGATTCGCACGACCGAGACGGGGACTCCTGCTTCCTTCGCCGCGCCAAGGGCGGCTTCCCACTTCGCGCAGAGCTGCGCAAGGAAATCCTCACCTGCTGGGCTCGACTCCTCCTGCACCTCCTCAAAGGGATGCGGGCCGTAATAGCCCACAGCCGAAGCCGAGATGAGCTGTAGTTTGTGTCCTTGCTTCCATGCGTCGGCACACGCGCGCGCCAGCATAGTCGTGGTCTCAACCCGACTACTTTCGAGCTCTAGCTTTCGTGCAGGACTCCATGCCGCATCCATGACGCCCGCTCCGGCCAAGTGCACGACCACATCCGCTTCCAGCGCAGCTGGTAAGAGGCTCTCCATTGTCCAGTCACGACCTATGCCTGGCTGCCGGCTGATGATTTCCACTTCCTGTCCTTCTCCACGCAAGTGGTTGAGGAGGTGCTTGCCTACGAAGCCGGTTGCGCCACTGATGAGGTATTTCATTGTCGGTGAGGATCAGTTGGGGAGGCTAAGAGTGCTCAACTGGGGCATGGAACGAAGTTCGGGGCTAGTGCTCATTCAGCCACAAGAAGCGTGGAGCGCCCGTGATGAAAGGACCGAGGTGACTGGTGTTGCCAGTGTCCGTCCTCCACTTAAGGTAGGCCTCCTGGTGGGCTCGCGATGCCCAGTCCTCGTGCAGCCAGACGAAATCAGTGTCCGCCTCATGGGTCCATACGGTCACGCCAAGACAGCCGTCGTAGGCTCGTGTATCCACGAGGATTACATTGAGAGCATCGATGAACTCGGCACGGGTTTCAGGGTTCACTGGAAACTCCACGATCATGCGCTCGGAGCTGCTGGGTGCAGCGCAGCAAGCGCCAAGGAGGGTCAAGATGAAAGCATGGCCGAGTCGTCTGAGAGTTGTATTCATGGGGAGTCAGGATGAAGAGGGGAGGGGCATGATGCAAGCGGCGTCTTCTTGAGTAACACTATTGGAACACCAAGGCCTGATGAAAGACAGGGTTCGGTCGCCAATGACACCGGCATAGGTCTGACCGTTCGCTTCGGAGAGGAGCACATAGCCCCACCACTCCGTGTACTGCTCATCCTCGTCTGTCATCCACCCTTTCCGAGCTTCACTCCGGGGTTCGCGAGCTCAATCGAGTAGAGCGAGGTGCGCGCCGTGATGAAGAGGGTCTTGAAGTCATCGCCACCGAAGCAGCAGTTGGCCGGTGACTCCGGAGTCTTGATCGTCCCGAGGATCTTGCCTTTGGGGGAGAGCACGACGACGCCTGCCGCAGAAGTCGTGTAAATGTTTCCCTTAACGTCCACGCACATCCCGTCGCAACGAGTCTCCGTCTCCCAGACGGGTTCCAGGTTCAATGTTCCATCAGCCTTCACTTCGTAGGCAGCGAGCGTCGCCGGCAAATCGCGCTTCGACTCATCCGGGTGCCAGTTTCCGCCCGTATCCGCGATGTAGATGTGTCGCTCATCGGGCGAGAAGGCGATGCCGTTCGGCATGCAGAGATCTTTCAAGAGGGCTGTGACCTTCTTCGTCTTCGGATCCAGGCGAAAGACATAGTGCCCGGCCTGCTCCTTACCCTCGCGCCCGCCCGGCAAGCCCCACGGCGGATCCGTGAACCAGAGCGTGCCATCAGACTTCACGGCGACATCATTCGGTGAGTTGAGGCGCTTCTCTTCAAAGCTGTCACAGAGGACCGTGAGCTCTCCGTCTTTCTCTGTCCGCACGATGTCCCGCGCGCCGTGCCGACAGGTGAGCAGCCTCCCCTCTCTGTCGAGCAGGTTCCCGTTCGGGTTCGGGCTCTCCCTGAAGAGCTTGAGGCCTTCCTTTTGGCTCCACTGCATGAGCTTCGCGCCCGGGATGTCGCTGAAGACCAGCTTCTTCTCCTTGGGCAACCAGACCGGCCCTTCTATGAAGCCCATCTCTCCGGCGAGCTTCTCAACTGCGGCCTCAGGGGCCATGAGATCTTGGAACTTGGGGGCCTCAGCGTTCTGTGCAGCGAGGAGGAGGAGAGTGAAGAGCGGTGTCATAGGTCTATTTAGTGGTGGGTGAGCAGCTCGCTGGAGAAAGCAGCCTAACCTGTCCAAGTGCTCTATGGCAGCCGTGTGGGATAACGGCATGCTCCTCGCCCTCGCAGCCGGCCTCTCTCTCCATTGGGGAGCAGCCTCCCCTTCTTCGCGGGAACTCGATGTGCTCGTCAGTGGAGAGCCGCTCGACTCCACCTTCGGCACTGAAGGCGCCGGCTGGCAATGGCAAGCGGGCGGGGCAATCCCCAGCTGAATCCTACTTGCCTTCTTTCATCTTCAAGTTGACCGCGCGCGCTGTAACATTGGGTGTGACGCCTCGCTTGTCGTAGCCCTCTTCGTAGCCGAGCTCTTCTGGAGATGGTCCGACCCATTTTGAGCGAATGCCTTCGATCCGGAGCTCGCCCTTGGGATCAATCGTGACGAAGGACCAGAGCGGATCTTCGTAGGGGCAGGTGTATTGAATCCAGGGGTGATCGGCGTGGATCTCTGCTGGATAGCTCTCGTGTTTCTTCGAGCCGCCTACCCATTTGTAGGACATGGAGTTCACCTGAATGTAGGGGATGCCATTGACCTCGATAAGATCGTCTTGGTGGTGGTGTCCGCTGAAGCAGGCGAGTACGCGGCCCCAACCAGCAGCCTTGTTGGCGGCTTCAAGAATGGTACGCACCTCTGCGCCATTGTCGACACCCCTGGCGTTTTGAATGCTCTGGTGCACCAGGACGACCACGGGTTCGGTGGTGGAGGCGAGGGTGGTCTGAAGCCAGGCGCGCTGCTCTTCGCCAATGTGTCGGGCGTAGCCACCGGGCGCGTCCTTGTGGCGGTCGTTGCCGTCGAGGACTATGAATCGATAGCCCTGTTGGAGGTAGGTGTAATGTCCCTTCTCCATGCCAACGTACTCGCGAAACTCTTCACGGCTGGCACCTCCGTCCATGTCGTGGTTTCCCACCACATTGTATTGGTCTCCCTCCCAGCTCTGCCAAACCTCACGGAACGAATCATTCGCTTCTTTGGGCTGACAGAAATCACCCATCTGCACGACGAAGTGCGCGCGCTTCTTGACCATGCTTTGGAGGTATGCGCCGAGGCGCTCATCGGCGTCGTGCATGATGTCCTTATGTACATCTGCGCACATACCGAAGCGCAACTCTTTCAAGCCCTCAGCGGCCTTGGCCGGTGGGCAAAAGCTGAGGACACAGACGCCCGTTGCCGCGCCTTTCAGGATCTCTCGACGTGTGTTCATCACTCGCTCAAGATACCAGTTTCCTTAGTTCCCTGCTCTTTATTTGACCCAAAGCAATCGGATTGGAAATTCGATTGCTCGCGAGCAAGTAAAGGCCAGAATCAGGAGCCGGGTTCCGTCCACTGGAAGACAACACGGCCTTCGCTGTCCGTGAAAGAGCCGATTGCGACCATGATCAGGTCGATCAGCCACCAGATGCATAATCCGCCCCCGGTGAGAATCATTAGGATACCCGTGCCGGTCTTGCCAACGTAGAAGCGGTGAATGCCAAGAAAGCCCAGGAACCAACAGAGCAGAAGGCAAACGAGACGCGATTTGTTTGAGTGATTTTCGGACATGCCCTCACCACAGGGGAAGGAAAGGCACTGTCAATAAGCAATTTTAGGCCGCTCTCGACTTCTGCGGGGAACCCAGCATCGGTGGGGCTTTCATTGGCAAAAAAGGATGTTTTGACGCCTAGGGAGGGCGAGGCAACGGTACGACTCACGCCGGGAATGTGGTCATAAGGGGGCCGACTTGGGCCCACAGCCCAGGACACCTTCAATTAAAAGGTGACCGAAGCGCCATCCGAGAAGTTAGACCCGGCCCCGTCGCGGTACCACAGTTGGAAGTGCCAGGTGGCGCCAGGGTTGATCGTGCCGCCCGGGGGATTCGGGAGATTGAGAGGGACATCAAAGCCAGAGCCAGTCGCCGAAGTGCCGGCCAGGTTCTGGAAGACGCCGGCCCCATCAAAAACACCGATTGAATTCATGCTGCCACCCGCGGCCGGGTTGTAACGACCGATCGGACCAATGAGGCAAAACTCACCACTGCTGACCGCTATGCCCGGATCCATCGATCCAGCCGACACCAGGAAGTAGCCGAACTGGTTCACGGGGCCGTATTGGGCGTCCAGGTGGAACAGGCCAGACCCGCTGAAATTCGAACTTCCCAAGGTCGCAGAGCCACCCCCCGAGTGGGTGTTGGCCGGGTTGCAGAACAGGCTCGTGCCGTCAATTTGGT
>JAPKBO010000075.1 GCA_028823395.1 Planctomycetota bacterium
CTTCGTGATCTTCTTCGCGATGCAAACCGCGAGAGTCACGCTCTGAGCGGTCGCCACGAATCCTGGCCATGATGTCCCGCAAGTCAATGTCACGATCACCCATCAATTCCCGAATGCGCCCGCCGATCTCGCGCAAGTCCGCACCGCCAAGATCAAACTCTATGGTGCGCTCTCGATTCCCTGTCAGCATCTTGAGGAAGGCCTTGCCGTTGAATTCGGGACCGTCACCTTCCCGGTGGCTGCCATGCTCGACATCAATGTCAACGTGGAATTCGCCATTGCCGCCGAAGCGCCGGTCCCGGCCGCCGTCTTCTCCGATGTGAAAGACACGGACTTCGTGCTCTTCGCCATCGTGGTCATCATGCCCATCGTGGTCATCATGCCCGTCGTGGTCATCATGCCCGTCGTGGTCGTCATGCCCGTCGTGGTCGTCATGCCCGTCGTGGTCGTCGTGCCCGTCGTGGTCGTCGTGCCCTTCATGCCGCTCACCGTTCTCATCGTCGAGAATGAAGATGCCGTGGGTGCCTTCGCCGCTAACACCTCCATGCGCCCTAATTAACTCGTGGATGTGCTCGGGAAACCCTTTCACGTCAACACCGATCAGGTCATCGCCGATTTTCAGGTTCATGTGGCGGCCGTCGCCTTCGCCTGAGAAAACTTCCACCCTAGCCCTACGCTGACCCTTAGGGGCGCTGTCCCCGCCCTTTACGACCCAGGATCCGCCACCATCTCCAAGGTGAATGACACGCACACCGTGCTCCTCCCCATCCCCTTCGTGATCACGCTCCATTCGGACGCGAATCTGGTGCTCGCCCTCGCCCTCGTGATCACCCATTAGAGAGTGAATGTGCTCACGAATGTTCTCGGGGAGATCTTCAAGATCCTGGCCGTCGAGGCTGAGATCTATGACGTGCTCTTGGCCGTCTTCCGACAGAACCTTGACCATGGCTCGCCCGCGCGAGTGCGTCGAGTCGGACTCGTGGTGGTCACCCTCGACGTGGAGATCCACGTTCCGAACGCCCCGCAATCCAAGACGCTTGCCGTCCGGGACAGCCATCATGTGTACTTCGATGGTCTCAGAATCTTCGTCGTGATCAGCGACCTTGCTTCCAGGTCCTTCTCCAGGCCCAAAGTGAATGACAGTGCCGCCGCGCATATCCTCACTCGAGCGAGCCCTGCGGTCCAACTGAACGTCGACGTCGGCTGGCGCGCGGACACGAACCCGCCGCATGGGTCGTTCCTCACCGTCACCATCTTCCGCTTCATTGACCCGTCGCAACCGATTGACTTGAAGGCGGGACTCTCCGGCTTGACCGAGGTCGGAGAGCGGGGTTAAAGACACGGTAACCCGCGCTTCTTCTCCGTCCCGCACAAAGGTCACTTTGGCTTTCTTCCCTGCCTTGAGGTTGGCCAGTTTCTCCTCAGCTCCTTCTTGGTCCAGCCTGATCTTGTTTACGCTCAGGATGCGATCGCCCGACTTCAGGCCTGCTTTGTCAGCTCCGCTGTCAGGCATCACACTGCCCACAAGCATCACGCCGTCCTCGAGAGTCATCTGAATTCCGAGGTAGCCGCGGTCAGGGCCTTGGCCCTTAGGGGCCGTCGCCTCGCGTTGCTTGGCCTCCATCCCCTCTTGAGCAGCTTCAAGCTGCTCCAATAGCAAGTCCACTTCAACTCCGGCCAGACCGGCTTGCGCCTGCCCGACCAGTTCGATCATCTCTTGAGACGGCGCTTCCTGATGCTGGAGGGAAGTGGAAGCCAGTGCCGACCCACTGATAATGAGACTGGTGAGGAACAAATGCCTGATCTGCATGGGAGTTAGCCTGTAAGCGGAATACGAGGGAATCTAATTAACGTTGTACGAGGTGCCTGGCTCATGAAGAGTGCCGACTAGATGAAAGTTGGCCCACATCCAGGTCTTACGGACGGCATACCGTATCGGGTCAAATAACGGCTTGGGTAATTCCCCTGTCTAGATTGCCCGCGGGATCCGGTCCGGGGTGCCAAGTGCATCCTGGCGCCCTCAGGATGACTCAATCTGGACAACTCCAAACCCCTGGCATACCTCTATGCCCGCGCCTGAGGCTACTTGCGACGGCGGGTGCGGGGCTTCTTGGGAGCCATCTTGAGTTCGATGGGCTCGGCAATGCCGTCGGCCTTTACCGTGACCTCAGCCTTGGCCTTACCCAGTTTTTCGTGCCAAACCTTCAGCTCGTAGGTTCCGGCAGGAATGCCCTCCAAGCTGAAGCCGCCCTTGGCGTCGGTCAACGCCCAATGGGTAGCGTCCGTAACGACAACATAGCCCGCCATCCAAGGATGAATGTCACAGCTCACCTTGATGGCTTCAGCGCGCTTGAAGGTGCCCTTGGCATCCTTGCCTTCAGGAACCGCACGGTTGAACCCAGTGTTATGGAAAGCATACAGGTGGACATTGTGCACACACTTGTCTGAGTTCGTGAAGCTCACCGTAGTGCCCACGGGAACAACCAGAACGTGCGGCTCAAAGCGGCAGGATTTCTGGTTATAGACGACCGGCTTTTCGGAGACCTGAACCTTCGCATCCTTGACCGTCAGGGACACTACAACGTTCGCTATTCCGAGTCCTTCACCGATCAGCAGCGACCGATCCTGATCGTCCACGTTTTCGCTTGCTGCGCAACAACCTACGGACTGTGCAGCTCCCACCGTCAGGGGCTTGACCTTGGGCTTTTCTCCCTCGAAGAGGATTCGGCCGGCGATCTTGCCTGCGAGAGCAGAGCCTTTTGAAGTGGGCGGCGCATCCTGACCAACACCAATCGCAATCGATGAGAGGACCGCTAGCCCCAAAAAGGCCGATAGGGAGAAAGTTCGTTTCATGGTGTGTATCCCATAGCCATCGAAGACCCTCCTCTGGCGGGGGGTCACTCCTGCTGGGCTTCGAGTTCTTCGATCCTACCCGCTTGCTCAGCAATGGTGGCTGACTGAATGTCCACCTCGCGCAGATCCTTGTTGTACAGCCAGTCCATCACAGCGTCGATCTGCTCGGCATTCGTGGAGGAAGGATACTGGGCCTGGTACTGAGGCTCGTCTGAGCCAAAGTTCACCGCCATAGCCGTACCCACGTAAGTAGCCGGGGGATTCCAAAGCCACTCTTGGACCCATGCTGGACGGAGTCGCGTAGCCACACCATCCAGGGAGGGGGCCCAGGAAATCGGCGTCTCTACATAGGTCGAGCCGTTGGGGTGGCACTGGTAGCAGTTGACTCCCTCAACAGCCACGGACTCACCGACCTCCAGGAATGCGTGGCGCGCATCTAGGTAGGCCCGAGTCTGACGCTTCGAGGTCTCCGTGCCGCGCTTGAGCGGGCCGACCATGGAGAATCCTTCCGAGTCGCCCCAAGCCTTGAGTTTGCCGAAACTGGCGAGCACGTCCGTCTTGTAGCCGGCCTCAATGGAACGGATCGTCGCTGCATCCAAGATGAAAGCCGGCGTTGCAGCCATGCGCTGCTCCATGTCTTCGGCACTCAGCCCCGGACCGGGCTCCGTGATATTGGCCAGAGGGAAGATGGGCCAGTTCCGAGCGTCGGCCGGCATGTCCCAACCATGGGTGTCGGGATCACTAAGGCCGGTGAGCAGTTCGCGGCCCATGGCTAGACGCAGAGTGCGCGCGTAGCGGCTGTGCCACTCCCAGCGCGCCTTGTTCCCAAAGTAGCCCACGATGGCCTCGGCCTCCCCGGGATCAAAGGTGAAGGTCGGCATCTTGACCCGCACTTGCTTGCGAATCTCGGAGGGGCTGGCGAGGAAATTGTAGAACCAATCGGGCTGAAGCTTGTGTCCTTCGTTGAGCAGAACAGGAGGAGCGAAAGTCCAGCGAAGCTTGTCCAACTCGGTGGCCGAGTAGGGGCGCACCTGGCCGTCCACATCTTCAATCTGCAACACGCCCTGACCGTCGACACCCCCATGGGTCCAAGCCACGGCCTCACCATTCTCGCCGGCAACGGCAGTGCCGAACATGTAGTACTCAAGCACTTGGCCTACGAAAGAGCCCCCGCGCGACGGGGTCACATCCACAAGGTCATCCACCTCCAGGAAGTGCAATTCACCCGGTCCGCCGTAATCCGGCTCGGCCTCGAGCAACTTGATAATGACCTCTTCGATCTCCTCGTCGGCGTTGAACTCCGCCACTTCGCGATCAGCCGCAAACGCTTCCATGGAGTTCATGCTGGGCGGCATAACTTCGTCCAGTAGAGGCTGAAGCATCCCTCGTACTGTCTGGAGGCTTCCACTCTCGTCCCGGAAAGTGACGAGCGAGTTATCCACCAAGTGGCACGACATGCAGTTGTTTTGTCGCACGGCGCGCATGCCCGCATCGCTGGTCGCCTGCTCAGCATTAGGCGCCATTTTCTTGCCCGGCACCTCGTCGTTGACAAGTCCCAAGACAAACGTCGCCACGGCTTGCGCCTCATCCTTCGAGAAGCCAAAGGAAGGCATGCGTGCGCGGTCCTTGGGCACCTTGACCTTATCCACGTCGTATACGCGAGGCCGCAACAGCTTGCGCTCTAACCAGCCCTCACGGTAGTGGTGGTCCAGCTTCGGTAAGCCAGCCACTTCCTTCAGGTAGTGCTGGCCGAAGTCCAATTTATCCACGGTCTTGGATCCCCAACTACTGAGTTCCGTGCCGATGGGCATCATGGTCTCCATCCCGGAGATCTCGTGGCAAGAGAAGCATCCGTAGGTCATCACGAGACGCTCGCCGAGACGGCTCGCCAAGACGGCGGTTTCGCCCCATTCGGACTCGAGTCGGCTCTCTAGAATCGTGCGGCCGTCCTTCTGGAAGTACCACCGCGCTTGCTCGCGAAGCACCTCAGGGTCGAGACTAGATTGATACTCGGGATCTGCATCCCAGCCATGAGGGGTGTCCGTGAAGATCCCGTCGGGATCCTCAAACACGTAGGCCGTGATGTCCATGGCGTCGGCCTCGGACAGGCGCAGGTCAGGCATGCGCGTGTGTGGCCAGTAGGAATTCGGGTCGAGGATCCAGCGGTAGAGCCAGTCCGCGTTGAGCTTGGTAGCCACGCCACGCAGATTGGGACCCATCTGGTTGCGCTCCGTCACGTTGTTTGAAAGGGCCGGCAATACGTCGATCTCTCCCATGAACGGGGCCGTGTTGTGGCAAGCGAAACAACCGGAAAGGTTCATCACCTCGCGCCCACGTTCGGCATCAGCTGCCGCACGCACGTCAGCGGGAATCGCGTCAACCGCGTCGAGCAGGTGCCGGTCGTACAGGAAGGTCGTAATGGCGGCCACGGCGGCTCGATTCCATTCCCCGCCAAAGATCTCGCGTCCCGCGCCGTAATCACTCGTAACGACGACTTCGTTTTCCGGCCAGTTCTCCAAGTTGAAGAAGTGCGGCATGTCGGTCGTCGGACGGAAGCCACGTGGGTCCGCAATCCATGCATTGGTAAACTCCGGAGTGAGCTTGGCCGCCAAGTTGGTCAGGCTCGGTCCCGGTCGACGGTCGGTCGGGAACCAGTCCACCTTGTGACAGGCGTAGCAGCCCTTCTCTTCGAACAGCCGATAACCCTCAGTCACACGCGGGGCCGAGTCCGCGATAAGTTCCATGGACGTCTTGTGACACTGAATACAGCTCGCTTCCACGTCCTGCTCGCGCAGCATTGGGTAATCCCAGTGGTGCTGCTTGTGCCAATGGCGGGAGTCATCCCAGATGCGCGCCTCCTCCTCGTTCGAGGGGCGGTGGTCGGAGTGCTGGAATGAGAGCCCTTCGCCAGCGCCACGGTGGCAGATGGTGCAGCCGAATTCCTTGACAGGGTGAGGGGACTTGGAGGAGAGGAACAGATCAAGCCGCGGGTGCGCAGCTTGGGGTTGAGCTTCACCCACAAAGGCCTCGTCCTCGATGCCCATGTGACAGGTCGAGCACATGTCGATGCGACCCTTCTTGGTGAAGTTCAGCTCGAAGGTGATCCCTGCGGGAATGAACTTCTGGACCTTCAGGTTGGGACCGATGAACTCCAAGCCGGGAAAGTCGTCGCGGACAAAATTCGCCACCTGCGTGGCCACGTCTCCGGGCGCGAGGGTCTCGATGCGATCCTCGACCTGGGTCAGAGCCTTGGTTCCCGTTGCCAGATCCTTCTCGGCTTTGGCCATCGCGCTTCGCATGTCCGCAACAACTTGCTTCTCAGCCTCCCACTCAATCGTCGCCTCCTCGAACAAGAGTCCCTTGGCCGCAACATCGTTGCGATAGGCCGCAAGCTCCGCAGCTTCCAGCTGAGGAATGTCCTTGTCCCCTTCGAGAACCGCCTTCTCGCCCCCGTACACCTGCCAGTTGAGTAGCGATTTGGACTTCTTGAAGTCCTCCTCAATCCTGAAGCGCTCTTCCTTCAACTCATAGGCCCTACGCTCTGCGTCTTGCAGAGCTGAACCCTGGCTCGCGAGAGCCATCTCGGCGTCGTAAACGGCACGGCTCAGGTCGTCCCTGAGGCCCATGGCGCCTTCGGCCTCCAAGGCCACACGGGCGGACTGCGCCTTAGCCAATTCAAGTGACCGGAAGTCCCGCTGGTACTGTTTCCATTCCGCATTCCAGTCATCGACGACGGCCCAGACCATCGTGCCGAGGAACAAGACGCTAGATACCAGGAACCAGAGGTTCAGGGAGGGGACGCTGTAGTGTGTGTCGCCGCGATCAGCCATGGTCAGTCAGAGTTCAGTCAGAGTTCAGACGTTCGGGATCGTGATTCGAGATAAAAGGTCCGGGTGCGAATGACCAAGGAGGTCAGACGTTAAAGAACCACTCGGGGATGCCAATGAAGTACTTCAGGCTCAGGGTCCATCGCAGGACCATCTTGATGGGCACCAGCGCCGTCCACAGGAACAGGTGCATCATCACGTTGAAGCGCACAGGCCCCATTTCGGCTGCCATCTTTCTAAAGAGAGTTCTGCCCAAGAGAGGTGGCATAGCCACGAAGTATCCGAGCAATAACAAGATGCCCGGCGCTTCGCGTATCAATGGACTCTCCGGACGTGGCATCCCTAACATCTTCACCCAGAAGTAGACCGAGAGGTCCACGTTCACCATGGGCTCAAGCTTGTGTGGGTCCCAGTACTCAAAGACCCCGAAGAATGACCAGTTCGGGCCGCGCAGGAACGTTCCCATGATCACTAGGGACACCCACAAGAGCAGGAACCCCATCATGAAGAAGCTGACCGCGAAAGGACGCTCGTTGAATGTGTAGTAGCCGTTGCCCTTGGGGTTGGTGTCCAGGAAGGGGATGGCCATCAGACCCACGACAATGAAGCTGGGCAACAGTACCCCTGCAATCCAAGGGTCGAAGTACACCAACATCTCTTGCAGGCCCAGGAAATACCACGGAGCCTTCGAGGGGTTGGGGGTTCGCGCCTGGGATGCCGGCTCTTCGATGGGCGCCTCGATCGAAATGGACCAGACCATCAGCATGGCCGTGAAGAGCACCATGCAGATCAGCTCAACGTAGACCAGGTCCGGCCAGGTGAAGACTTTCTGCTTCGAGAGCTCGCCTTCTAGGGTCGGCTCTCCCCTCTCGATGCGCTCGTCATTCAGCACGGCCCTCCGCAGGGCAAGCCAAGTGAAGAACAAGATCGAGATCAGCAGGATCAAGATCGGCACGTTGTCCGGCTTGGTGACGATAGCCTTGAAGTTCGGGTCGCCCCAAGCGAAGAGGAAGAATGCCAAGATGCCGAGCATCGAGGTGCCAAACACGACGGGGTGTGTGAGCTTCTTACGCCAAATCAGCACGGCGGCAAGCAATGCCGTCGAGAGAAGCGAATAGCGGGTGGGCTCCACCAGCCAGTCGGCAAGGTCCTTGATCAGTTGGCCCATGGTTCAGGTGCTGAGAACTCCGAGAGAACGGTCGGTAGTTAGAGAGGCCCGGAAATCCCGCCGTCCTTTCTAACTCTCCAGAAGTGAAGAGCCATCAGGCCGGCGGCCAGGAGTGGAAAACCGACGCAATGCAGGACGTAGAAACGCATGAGCGCTGCCTCGCCTACAAAACGCCCACCAAGCAATCCGAAACGCACATCGTCACCCGCATGGATGAAGTTGAGCCCTCCGAAACTGATTAGGGCAGCGCCCGGGCCTTCGTGACCCAGGAACGGCGTGGCGCGGGCCATATTAGTACCCACGGTGATGGCCCATACGGCCAGTTGGTCCCAGGGCAGGAGGTACCCGGTGAAAGAGAGAAGCAGAGTGATCACAAGCAGGATCACACCCACGTTCCAGTTGAACTCCCGCGGCGGTTTGTAGGAGCCCGTGAGGAACACCCTGTACATGTGCAACCAAACCGAAATCACCATCAGGTGCGCCGCCCAGCGGTGGACCTCGCGCATGACTCCGATGGGTACGTGCTCACGCAGAGCGAAAATATCCTGGTAGGCCAACTCAGCCGTTGGCCGGTAATAGAACATCAACAGGAGGCCCGTGATCGTCTCTACCAGAAACAGGAAGAAGGTCAGCCCTCCCATGCACCAGGTGTAGGAGAGGCGGATGCCACTTCGCCGCACCTTGACCGGGTGCAGGTGCAGGACCACGTTCGAAAGGACCGCCAACGTCCGGTTACGAGGCGTATCCGGATATCCGTGGCGAAAGATGGAACGCCAGATCTGCGTGCTTGCGATATAGCGGAAGAGCTTATCCATCGAGGGTCAGGGCGGTGTCAGAGGCGCAGGGGCCGAATGCGATGAAGAGGAGAGGGGGTGTCGTGCAATGCCGCGGATCAGCCCAGATAGGGAAGGTAGGCGTCGGCCATAGCCCACTGCCCTTTCTCTTCCTGGAACTTGGTGTTCTTGTCGATGAGCAGCTGACCATCAGCTGCCAGGGAAACCTTGAAACGCTCGAGAGGGCGCGGCGCAGGTCCCTCGACGTTGATGCCCGTCTTAACGAATCCCGAACCGTGGCACGGGCACTTGAACTTCTCTTCCGCGCTCAGCCAGTTAGGCGTGCAACCCAGGTGCGTGCAAACCGTGGAGAGTACGTAGAACCCGGTGCTCTCACGAACGATCCAGACTCCGTGACTCGCCTTGTAGCGCGTGTCCACTGCGTCCACCGCGTACTCATTCGGAAAGCCAGCTTTGAACTCTTGCGGCGGCTCGTAGAGGACATTGGGGAACATGAAGCGTCCCCAGGCACCCAGCATGGCGAGAGAGCCAGCAGTAAAAGCACCCCATGCGGCCAAGAGCACACCACGCCGGGTGTGCTCACCACGCAGAGGTGAGCGCACGAGGGGTGCAACTTCGCTCTGGGGCGGCTTCTCTTGGTCCTTTTTTTCGTTCGAGTCGGTCACAGCATCCTCAGCTTGGGAGTCGCTAGGTGTTTGCACCCCGGGTCCCACACACGGCGGGGGGGAGGGGCGAAGTTCGATCTGGTGGGAAGGCGGGAGTTGGGGGGCAGAAGTCGGTCGGGCTCGAAATTCAGCCCCGGGAACCACTCGGATCAGTGGGGCTTGAGGGGGCAGAGGATGGCCAAGCAGAGCGGGTAGCGCAAGGGCTTTCACCCCCTCTCCGGGGCCTTGAGGAGATCATTCCTGACCTCCAGTTGCAGGTCGAGTGTTTTGGGGGGAGCGCTGGTCTATTAGGCGCAACACGGCGTCCACCACGTTGGCATCCGGGTCCTCCCGCAGAGTCTCAATGTGAACCCAGTCAGCCTCGCGATCGAGGCGCGCCAAGGCCCCCAAAGCTTGAATCCGGAAGCGAGACACGTCTCTGGAGCGCGTGTATTTAGCTGGAAAATCGCCCCGCACGGCCTCGTAGATCGCCACCTGGGTCAGATCCATCAGAACCGGAGCGGCGCGGGGATCCGGAGGATCCAACAGAGTGAGGGCCATGGCAGCCGTTCCACGCACGTCCAGGGAAACGTCTCCCAGAGCCTCGCGAAGGGCCTCGCGCGCATCCTCTCCGGGGAGGTTGGCCAGGGCGCCAGCCGCCACGACACGCAGGCCCTCGTCGGGGGAACTCAGAAAGGCCGCCACCGGACCTGTGGCCCGGCTATCCCCCACCAGGCCCAGATTATGGATGGCCTTGAAGCGCAGGGAACCGCCAGGATCCTGGGCATCTCCCAGAGCCAACATCTCCACCAGCATGTCCACCCCACTTGGATCGAGACTGGCCAGCAGGAGACCCAGGGCCAAGCGCACCTCATGGTCCTCTCCCTCCACCTGATCCGCGGCATCTCGCACGCGCTTTGGGAAGTCCGCGGTCATCGGCCAGGGCAACTCCTCACCGTCGTTGACAGCGCGCTGGTTCTCGGAAACCTGGCGCATAAGCCCGAAGAGGGCCTGATCGCGTTCGTTCTTGCCCCCCGCCATAACCGTGCTCAGGTTCTCGGACAGGCTCCTCTCTTCCCCGGTTAGTGAACCGAAGAGAGCGAAAACCACGACGATCACAATCACGATGGCGGCAGGCACCACCACCAAGGGCACCCACAGATTGCCGTAGGGCGTCTGGCCGCCCTCTGACTCATCTTCCACGGGGTCGGAGATTTCGATCTGAACTTCGCTCATAGAACCTGCACTCCATGGGAGCGACTTTTGGCGCACACATAATAGGGATGGCGCCGGTGCCCGTAAACGAGTGACGGACCTCTTTGGTCAGTTGTGCGCTCTCCCATGGATCTTTTCCCAGATCTGCTCCGGCCCCCCACCGAGGGGATGCTCTACAGGCGTCGTGGGACGGGGTAACGCACCAAGCGGCCCGCAGTGGGCAAGGGGCCCACGAGGGGTCGAGCGTAGGCCAGGAAGGCCTCGCTCACGTCATGAGTACCCTCCAGGAACTCCGTGGGCAGATCCTTGGTATGGCGAGCCACACGCTCCAGATCCACACAGTCGTAGGCCGGGCGGTAGGAGCCGTCCTCGTCACAGCGCTCGATGATGGCCGATCCGTGGGGACGCTCTCCGGACACGGCAATGCGCACCGCGGCATGCCCCACGGCACGGGCCTCGGTGGCGTCCTGCTCGGAGACACACCCGAAGAACGAACGCTGCAGATAGCCGAAGGTGTCCGCGCGCACACGCGCGCCTTTGCCAAGATCCGCCTTGACGCGTTCACTCAGGATGTCCCCCAAGGAGCCACTCCCCGAGAGCTGAGCGTTCCCGAACGCATCAACTTCCGCAGAACGGGAGATCAACCCCCCGTCTTTATCGTGGATGCCTTCGGAAGCAGCAACCACGCAGCGGCCGTACCGCCCCATCATATCGCTGACGTCTCCGAGGAACGCATCCCACTCGAAGTCGACTTCGGGTACGTAGATCAGATGCGGGCCCTCCCCCTCTCCGGCACGCGCCAGAGCCGAAGCGGCCGTCAACCAGCCCGCGTTGCGGCCCATGATCACGTCAATCTTTACGCCGCCCAGGCTGCGGTTGTCCTCATTATCGCCAGCAATGGCTTGGGCCACGAACTTGGCCGCCGAACCGTAGCCCGGACAATGATCCGTCTCGCGCAGGTCGTTATCGATAGTCTTGGGCACATGGAACAGCCGCAGGTCGTAGCCGGAATCTCCGGCCACCTGATTAAGGAGGTGAGCTGTCTCCGCTGAATCGTTGCCCCCGATGTAGAAGAAGTAGCGCACGTCGTGTGCCTTCATCACCTCTAGCAGGCGCTCGCAGTCTTCCAGGGTGGGCTTTTGGCGCACGGAACCCAGGGCGGCACAGGGTGTTTCGGCCACGCGCTGCAGAACGCGAGGCTCCTCCAGGCCCAGGTTCACGAGCCGCTCGTCCATGATCCCCTCGATCCCGTTCAAGGCTCCGTAGACGTTTTGGATTTCCTCGCTGGCGAGGCACTCTTCCACCAGGCCAACGAGGCTCTGGTTAATGACGGCTGTTGGGCCGCCGGACTGACCGATCAGGGCATTGCCGCGGGGAGGTCGCATGGGACTGGGCTGGGGCAGGGGGTTTCGGTGGCCCGGCGGCGCTGGGGGCCGGGTGGCCCTATGATCGCGTATGCGGTCCCAATGTGGAACCTTTCACTGGGCTCTCCTTCTCGAGTGCGCTTGAAGCCACCGGAGGGGCTGGTATGCTCTGCGCACTCTTCGGCGGGGCGATCAGCTCCGCCGCCCCCTCCGCCGTGCTATCCGGGCCAATCGCCCATTGCCACCGCACGAGGGAGCTGCCAGAGGAGTTCAAATTCCAACGCGCTACGCAGCGCAGTACAAGAGACCTCGGTGCCCGGGTGGCGGAATTGGTAGACGCGCAAGACTAAGGATCTTGTCCGTGCAAACGGGTGCTGGTTCGATTCCAGTTCCGGGCACCACCTCTCTCTTCTGTACTGCGGCCTACTCAGGAAGTGGGATCACCGTGCGCATGGAAAAACTGAAGGCGCGCGGGCTGAGCTGGATCATAGCGAGGAATGAAGTGCAACTCATGCCGTATGCAATCTGGCGCTGCTTCTCGCGAACCAGATCCGGAATGCGCTGCTTGATAAAGTCCGTGCGGTACTCCTTCAGGATCGGGTCTACAGCAACATTGAGTTTGTCGCGCTGATCGCGTGTCAACTGGCCGCGACCCCGGCCCGGGAACAACTGAGGGATCAGCTTGTTCTCTTCCTCCGCGCGCTTGCGTCCCCAATCAATCCCTGTCGCCGCGTGCTCCCGCGCCCAAGCTTCAGCCTGGCTCTCCAGTGTCTTGCGAGCAGACTGTGGATTCATCCAGACCAGCATGTTGGCACTGGGTACCGTATCGCTCATGAGCTCGATGAATTCGGGCCGACTTGAGAGGCGAGGATATTCCCGACCTCCAATGGTGGTGGTCTTGTAGATGTCCCGCAACATCTCATGCACGTTCGAAATGATGAACTGGTCGTGGGTGTTCATGGTCGCGATGACACCCGTGCCTGGAACGAAACGGGACCAGAACTCGCGCGTGTCGTAGTTGCCGACCTTGTGCTGGTAGTAGCCCGTGTCTCCGTTACGCCCCTCTAAACCGAAGTAGGCCGGTGACTGACCGATCAGCTCTCGCAGCTCAATCAGTTTGCCCTCATCGGAATACCAGGTGATGAGAGCCACGGCGAACACGGACTGGCCGTCATTGGGTGGGCCCGCATACTCCATGCGACCGGTTGCCGGGTCCAATTTCGATTCCTTCGCGTAGTCGTTCTCTCGCACGACAAGGGCCAGGCGATTGTGCAGGGAGACCGCCAGATGATTGCGGACCGCGTCCAGATCGGGAAAGCGACCCGTCGAGCGGAAGGCATCCGCCAGATTGCTCTTCATAGCGGGATCGACGGAGGCCAGCACTTCCTCCAGAAGAGTCGCGATAGGGCCCTCAAGATAGGCGAACAGGACCGCGTCCTCGGGAGCGACGATGGCGACCTTCTCCATTACCTTCTCGTGGCCGAAGCCGGCGTCACGCCCGTAGATGCGGCGCTGAGCGGTAGTGATCTCCTCGGAGGAGAACGTCCCGTGCAAATCCACGTTGACTCCATCGTCGAACCCGATCACCCCCATCACTTTGCGACAGGCGGGAATTTGAAACACCCGTCCCATGAAGGCCGTGAGGAAGCGCTCCGAGGAGGTGTCTGGCAACGTGCCCTTATGCCCCAAGTTGTCCAGCAAAGCGCGCAGGTCCAGTAGGATTTCCACTTCGTTGCCCTTCGCGGACCGGCTACGCACGGTCTCAATGCGGTCGCCGTAGTCTGCGGAGAGGTAGAGGGAATTCTCACCACTCGCCCGTTCGAGTTCGACGGCCGCACGCACCAGGCTCGCCTCACTGCCCAACACGCCCACGTCCAAAATGCGCGCGACATACAGATCCTGGCTGAGCTGGCCACCGGCGAGATGCAAGATGCCCTCCTCTTCGGTCACCACCAAACCCGACCCATCAAGCCCGATCAGACCCGGGTAATTCAGCGCACCTAGCGCGGCTTTACCCATCCAGTTAAGTCGGCCGTAGATGGCCCAGTCCGCTTGTTCGATGGACTGCCCCTTGAAGCGACCAGCGAGGGCCAAGTCCGAGCCGCCGAAGACGTCCAGCGGCGAGTACCCGAGAGGAATCTGCGCAAGCCCCTCTCTCAGTTGGGCCAACATTTGTTCAATGCCATTGCTCTCCAACCATGCCCCGTAGGCGGGCGAGGTGTCGAGTTCCATCCAGGCTTCGGTGCGCTGGATGCGATTCGCCGCAGCAAGGCGAGGGAACTCACCGAAGTCCTCCTTGAGCGCCGCTTTGGCCACGAAGAAGTCCACGTCCCGGGGAACCAGGGCCGAGACGTCAAACTCCCAGTCGTCCTCGTGGGGCGGGAACAGAAAGGTCGAGAAGGCGAAGTACCCGACAAAGGCGAACAGCCCCAGCAGTGTGGTCAGGATCTTGAACCAGCGGCGCTTGAAAAACATGGCGTACGAAAACGGGAGAGGCGTGAAGGTCTGCTTGGAGGTTGGGAGATTGGACCCGCAGGCGACAGAGAGAGCCCCTAAAAATGGCGCTGCACGGGAGCCTGAGTGGATCGGACGACCGAGCGGGGCGGCTCTTCCTACCAGGGCGGGATTGGTTCGGAAGTGTCTTTAGGGCAGCTTGGGGCAAGCTCGGGCCGTACACTGCCCCCTATGCAGCCCAACCCCCGCGCCTCAAGCCTCGCCGGATCGGCCACGCTGGCCCTCGACGCCCGAGCCAAGGAGCTCATCCGCTCAGGGATGGACGTCATCAATATGGCTTGTGGTGAGCCGGACTTCGACGCACCCGCAGCCGTGCAGGCCGCTGCCGTGGCGGCGGTCGGCGGTGGAAACGTGCGCTACACCCCTCCCGCCGGCAGACCTGACCTGCGTGAGACGGTCGCCCGGCATCTGTCCGCCACACGCTCCATTGAGGTGGGCCCGGAAGAGGTCGTCATCACCCACAGCGGCAAGCACGCCCTGTCCCACGCCTTCCTGGCGCTCCTCGAGGAAGGCGACGAGGTCCTCATGCCCCTGCCTGCCTGGTCCAGCTACGACGAGGAGATCCGCTTCGCGGGCGGTGTCCCTCTGCACGTGGGCCCGCGCGCCGACATGGGTCCCAATCTGGACGCCATCGAAGAGGCTTGCACGGACCGCACCAAGGGCATTCTGCTCAACACTCCGTGCAACCCCTCGGGCTACGTCTGGCGCGCGGAAGAGTTGCGCCGCCTGGGCGACCTGGCTCTGGAGCGTGACCTTTGGATCCTCTCGGATGAGATCTATGGACGGCTGGTGTTCGGCGACGCGGTGCACGTGAGCCCGGCTACCCTCTCACCCGAGCTGCGCGCGCGCACTCTGATCGTGGACGGAGCCAGCAAGGCCTACGCCATGACCGGCTACCGCATCGGCTTCCTATTCGGTCCCGCGAATCTGATCGCGGTGGTCGCGCGCATGCAAAGCCAACTATCCGGCAGCCCTAACGCCATCTCTCAAGAGGCCTTCTTGGCCGCTCTGAGTGAGGAACCGCCGGAGGTCGAGCAGATGGTGCGCGCCTTCGACGAACGACGCCAAGTGATGGTGGAAGGTCTGCGCGATTTGGGTCTCGACACCCCCCTACCGCGGGGCGCGTTCTACGCCTTCCCCTCGGTCCTGCCCTACCTGGACGAGCGCGGGGCCCAAGGTTTTTGCGCCGACCTGCTGGAAGAGCAGGCCCTGGCCATCGTGCCCGGAGAAGTCTTCGGCATGGACGATCACGTGCGCCTCTCCTGCGCCCTCTCCGTGGAGAACATCCGCCGCGCCCTGGAGCGGCTCGGAGCGTTCCTGGACGCCCGTCAGCCGGTGAGCAGCACCTGAACCGACCGCGCTCGCCGCCTCGGGCGGGCTGCCGAGCCAGATCCACCCAACCCGCGGACCGGCCAAAGAAGAAGCGCCGCGCATTTCAGAATGCGCGGCGCTTCGAAGTTGTCTTCCCGGACGAGGACTACTCGATACCGATCACCGCGAAGTCATCGACCTCGGCCTTCTCGCCTTTGCCC
>JAPKBO010000281.1 GCA_028823395.1 Planctomycetota bacterium
CGAGGCGCTGTTGGAAGGTGTACACGAGCTCCGGAATCAAGGCTTTCGGGTGCGTGAGGAAGCTGATCGTGTGGATGATGGCTTCGGGTCCAGGTCAGCTCACCGCGGGACTTGGCTCTCTCCCCGAGAACGATCTGCAAGGTGGCTTGGGTAAGAGGCTTATCGAGTGTGAAGTCGAGTTCCAAGGTGCCGCCCTTGCCAGACAGTTCCAACCCGGCCGGGCCCAAGACGATCGGCTTGCCATCCACGCAAAGGGCAGCCCCTGTCAGCTTCAGACTGCCCCCGCGCGTGCATTTGAGCTTAAGCGTGTAGATGCCAGGCTCCAGAGTTGTCGGTAGATCCTCGATCACCCAGTTGCCCGTGGCGTCGGTGGTGTGGCGCTCATCCCAGCCCATGATGAGCGAGGGCCCTCCATACAATCGCAGGTAGAGCCGCATCCCCGCCATACCGCAGACAGAATCCGGCGCCACGGCCGAGGCCGCTCGCATGTGCTTTGCGGCGAGCTCGTCGTGATCGGCCCAGCGGCGATAGACGCTGCCCAGGGCCAGGTGCAAGCCCGCCCGTTGTTCTCTGGTATAGGCCGTGTTTGACAAGAGTCCGAGTAAACGCTGCTCGGCTTCTTCGCCCTTGCCGGCTTGAGCCTCGGATGTGGCCTGCTGCACGAGTGTGTTCCAGTGAGGCAGGGACAGGCGAGCGAGATGACCGCCTGCATCACTGGGGTCCAGGCGTCGCAGGTCCTCCAGGAATGATGGATGGCGAGACAGTGGTAGTGCGTCGCGCTGAATTAGGAACGCAAGCTCGCTCGCGGAGTCGGACTCGGCCTTGGCTTTGGCTGCCGAATCCGTCAACTCCACCCACCTGCGACAATCGGTTGCGAGTTGAAGCGCCACCTCACGGATTTCGACCACCTTGCGCGGTAGGTTCGCTCCCTGGCGTGAGCCGATCAGGGTTCCATCGGAGGTATAGGCCAGGATTGCAGGATAGGTACGCAGTCCGCTGCCCTTCTCGACCCAGCCCTCGTTGCGCGCATCGTTGGCTTGCTTGGACTCCGCGCTCGGAGCCTGGAGTATGTCCACGTCAGCAAGCACACAGCCCGTCGCGGACGCGAACTCTGAGTCTTTCCATAAGTCTTCAAGCACGCGCTCGCCCAGTGCGTTCCAGTCCGATCCATGGGCGAGAACCAAGAGGACTTCTTTGTTTTCAGCAGCAGCTTGCTGGCCAATCTGGAAGGGCAGGGAGTCCTTGAGCCCAGGCGCCATGGAGGCGGCCAGGCAGAGGGGGGTCATCACGATGGCGAGGTTGTGCAGCATCGGCTAGCTCCGCCTTTGACCGTAGACCAGGAAGCGACGCAGATGCAGGCAATTGGTGTCCTTGATGATCCTCACCCAGGTCGCGCTGTGGTCCTTGTCTGTGAGATCGATACGGTAGATCGGCTTCGTCCCTTCAAGGGTTCCGATCTGCTGCCAGTCCTTACCGTCGGTGCTGATTTCAACTCGCGAGCCGCCGGCTCTCCACATGTTGCCGCCCTTGCGGTTTTGAATGACGATACCCGCGAGCTTGGCGTGGTGCTCAAGGCGCACCGCGATGAACGACTTGCCATTGTCTGTGTGACACGCGCCTCCATACTCTCCCAGGACGCCCCAGTGATGTTCGGGGGAATCCCAGCGATTCCCGCGTCCCGAAACATGCAAGAGCCCCCCTTCGGATAGAAGTTCACCTTCGAAGGGTTCAAGACCCTCCATGGACTGGGGTTGGCTAAGGCGGGCGGCTGCTTTACCGATGGCTTGAAAGGTGCGGACGTCTCCCCGCTCCGCAGCGTCAGGCAGTGTCTTGCGGGCGAGCTGGCGTAGGGCGGCATGTCCTTCCTCCCCTGTGCGCGAGGCCTTCACGATGCCGGAGAGGATTGAATCCCACTCCGGCGACTCGGGTGAGTAGCGAGTTAGGAGCCAACTGACGTAGGGCGGGCCGAAGTCCGAAGAGTCTAGAACCTCATCGCCGATGCTCCGTACCAGTTCCGCATGATGATCGGTCGCCAGTTCTTTGAGCATCCAGTCCCATGCACCTTCGATGTTCCAACGGCCGCCGCCCCACGTGTTCAATTCCTGGATCCAATCCATGAAGAGTCTGTGTCGTGCGGGAGTGTCGAGGCCCTTGAGGAGTCTTGGGTAGACGTGCCTTGAGAGCAGAGACCAAGTTGGTTCCTCGTGCCCGCCAAGCCCCTCTAGAAGTGCGTCGTGGAAAATGTGCCACCACTCGGGCCCCTGGCTCGTCCGTTCACCGTATGCCGCCCACTCCTCCCAGAGATTGAAATTGAGCCCATGCGCCTTCAGCGCCTGTGTCCAAAGCCAGCCCGCTCTATCAAGATCTCCGGCGGCTTCCTCTGCGTAGGCCCTGCGGGCCAGATCGCTGGACTTGGCCATGGCCGCTTCGTCTGAGTAGCAGGCCTCGGTAAGCATCAATCCAGGCCATGAAGCCGAGTAAAAGCTCGTGTGCAAAGAGCGCTTCCACGAGAGGGAGTAGGCGGGTTGCCAGGTTTCCTCGTCGATCTTGACGGTGTACGCGCAGTGGCCCGGTTCGCCCATGGTGGCCGCGGGGATCCCGTTCGCCATGGCGGCGGAAGCACCAAGGTTAGAGAGGGCGCCGCAGACACCGCCCACGGTAATGACCATTTGGGGCGCGGCGACAAAGGACCCCCGAAAGGGCCGGTAGTACTCAGGACCTTGAACCGTGTCGCCAAGGCAATTGAAGGAGCGGTAAGGCGCCTGCCAACAGGCGTTCGTGTACTGGGCGCGAGGCCAGGCGATGGTGTCGCGCAGGAAGGTGAGAGACTGTGTATCTGCCAGGAAACCCCACTGGCATCCGCGGGCGAGAAACCTCCTCTCCCAGGTAGAAAGTCCGGCGTAGCAGGAGTTCAGCAGGCCAGCCGCGTGACTGTCGCGGTAGTACTCAAACCGTGCGCTCATGACCTCGGTCTTCACATTGGTCATGCCGAACGCCAAGGCGCAGGCCGTGGCCATGGATCGATCAATCGGACGTTGATGCAGATCGGGATCGTCTTGCCACAGACCATGCAAGAACGTCAGCACCCGTCCCGGTTGGCGGACGGGACCGGAGTCCAAGATCTCTCGCAGCCAGGTGGCTTCGCGTTCGAGTGCCGAGGCGAAATCGTCCCAGTCCTCGATTTGCTGAAGGGTTGACCAATGGCTCGGCCCGCACTGCCGATGCAGGTCGGCCATCATTCGCTCACCCTC
>JAPKBO010000282.1 GCA_028823395.1 Planctomycetota bacterium
TTCTGTTTTCCCCTCCGGCGCGTCTCTCGGGTCGCGTGGTGGACTCCCAGGGACAGGGAGTCGCAGGGAGTGAGGTACGCTGCATCCAAAGCCCCGAGTGGTCCGGCAGGGGTTGGAGTCGGTACCCTTCTCGAGAGGGCGGAGAGGCAGGCGCCACCCTCACGGACGCCGTTGGGAACTTCGAATTTGAGAGCGTTCCCTCTCGCTCTTCCTTCACCGTGACAGCCATCTCCTCCAGGAGTGGATCCGGTGGTGAGGCTACCAGCGGGGGCTTCGCCATCTCGGATACCATCAGGCTCCAGACCGGTGAGGCCCGGGCGGGCCTGATTCTGCGTCTTGGAGAGGGCTTCGAACTGAGTGGGGTCGTACGTGATTCGGATGACCTCCCCTTGTCGGGGGTAACGGTCTTGGCCGCTGCGATCTGGTCGGACCAGGAATTGGATCGACGCCTCACGATCACCGGTCCGGAAGGGGAGTTCGTCATCCATGGCCTTCCGGCGGGCCGTTGCCGCCTGACGGCTGAACTTGAAGGCTACAGTGCGGCAACCCTCGACAAGAAGGTTGAGCAGGACCTCGAGGGGCTGGAGATCCGCGTCCAGCCGGCACACTTCCTAGAGGGCGTCGTCCTCGATCCAGAGGGTTGGGGCATCAGCGGCGCCCGCGTCCGAGCTCGGGTCTCTGCTTCCCGGCGTTCTCGCTCGCGCTACGCTACCGCCGACGAGTACGGACGGTTCATGTTGGAGGGCCTCCCTCCCGGTTCCTGGAGCTTGGGTGCGTCGGCTCCTGGATTCCCCTCCCGTGACGACTCCAAGGTGAACGTGGAGGTTCCCTTCGCCGGCCGTGTCGAGCTGCAGCTCATGCCCCAAATCGAGGCCGCCCCCTGCGTCCTCTCCGGTGAAATTGTCATGAGAGGCAGCGGTAACCCCGTCAAGGGTTTGCGCTTTCATGGATATCGATACCAGACGATCAGCATGGACGGCACACGTTTCGAGATTACAGGCCCCCCGGTGAAGAAGTTATCGCTCTCTGCGACGGGCTCCAATGCGGAGACCCTCACTTTTCCCATGGTGCACCTCGCCCCGGGGGACAGGGTCGACCTAGGCCGAGCGGAGACGCGCCGCACATGGGCGGTGAAAGTGAAGGTAGAGGACGTGTCGGGTCGGGACCTACCGGGAGCCGACGTCTGGCTCCAGCGGAAGCCGGATCAGGAAATCGCGGAGTATGTTGTGGTGCCCAAGACCATCCGTTTACGCGGAGGTAGCAATGGGGAGTACAGCACCTCTCAAGCGGGTACGTACGAGTGGATACTGGTGGTGCAGCACTCCGCGTGGAACTCCCACAAAAGCACGATTCGGGTTTCGGCTGATTCCACCTCGTTTGAGGTGCGCCTCACAGAGCCTCGACGCCGAGGCGGTAACGACCAGTGAGCGACCTGCGTGAGCCGGTGGCGGCCATCGATCTGGGTACCAACACCGCCCTGTTGCTTGTGGCACGGAGGGCTCCGGACCACGAGCTCGAGGTCCTGGCCCAGGACTGTAAGACCGTACGTCTCGGTGAGCGAAGATCAGCGGCGGATAGGGGAGCTCCGGATAGCCTCGCCCCCGAGGCCGTGGAGCGCACCCTGAAAGCCCTGGAGAGCTTCAAGCAAAGAGCTCTTAGGCTGGGGGTGGCACCCGACCGGTTGCGAGTCACGGCTACGGAGGTTCTGCGCAGGGCAAGTGATGCCACGGCGTTTGTCCAACGCTGTGCAGAGGAGCTCGGTCTTGGTATCGATATTCTCTCGGGCTCTGAAGAGGCTCGACTCGGACGGTTGGCGTTAGGGCCTTCGGGTGCGGAGGCGTCGGTTACCCTCGACGTGGGCGGTGGTTCGACAGAGGTGGCTGGTGCGCGACCAGAGGAGCAGATCTCTGCGCCGGTGGGCGCTTTAGTTCTTACGGAACGGTTCCTGGGGATGGAGTTGCGAGAACCTCTGGACACTGGAGGCGCGCCTGCTCTATGGGAGCAAGTACGCACCGCGTTCGAGTGCTTCGAGGAAGGATTCGCGGGCGAGCGGACCGTTGTACTTCTCGGCGGAAGCGCCTCCAATTTGGCCTGCCTCGAAAAGGGCCTGGTACATTTTGATCCCCTGCAGATTGAAGGCACGCGTATTGATGTGGCTGCAGCACGAGCATGGGCCGAACGACTGATAGATATGCCCCTCGAAGATCGAGGGCGCCTGCCGATCGAGTCACAGCGCGCCGAGATCCTACCTGCGGGATTGGTTTGTATCGCGGCCGGACTCGAACGGATCGGCGCGCGTGAAGCGCGGATCAGTGCCCTCGGGTTGCGCCACGGCGTAGCGCTTGAACTCCTCTACGGTTGAGGCGGAAAGCTACATCGGAGCGTCCTTGCTTCCATGCTCGCAAGTGGGTGCGTGCCCTGGAAATGAAAGGGGGCCGATAGAGGGGGAAACCTCTACCGGCCCGAGGGAGAGAGGAGCATCGGTAGGCTTCCCTGACTCAAGGTCGCTCGCAAGACCAAGTGTCTCCCGCCAATGCTCGCTATCACGGACGGCCTAAGCCATCCATCAGTAAGCCTACGACATGGGAGTGGGGGAGGATCTGAATTGAGGCAGAAACCCCGATTCGTACTCCCGGGGCGACGGTTCTCTCACTTCGTGCAGCGATTCGCTGCAGCTCTGAAGTTGCCCTAGGCAGCATGAGCTAGAATGCAATCCATGACTTCTCCGCGGTCAAACTCGCCGGTGATCACCGCCCTAGGGCTTGAGGTCCACCTGGACGCTGCGGCAGACCAAGGGGGGTGGCTGGAAACCCGCTACGAGGGCGTCCAATGGAAGCCGTTGGTCTCCGGAAAGTCGCCGGAGGGGGGAGTCAGCGCCCTCATCCGCATGCAACCGGGCACTGGATATCCGGCTCACAAGCACCTGGACTTCGAGGATGTACTCATACTCGCTGGTGGGTACAGAGATGAATTTGGAGAGCACTGCACGGGTACCTATCTGCGCTATCCGCCGGGCTCGACCCATGCCCCTGTGGCGCTGGGGGATTCAGCTCGGGAGTCTGGCCCGGAGAATCCCGCCTGCCTGCTCTTCGCCGTGGCTCGGGGGGGGATCGAACTCGAGGGGGACACCTCCAGTACGGGGGAATGAGGAGTGGGGGAGCCGAGGTGCGGACTGCGGCCCCCTTCCTCGGACCTATAGGGAGCCCGGAAGTGAAGCTGAGACGGGGAATCTGGGGGG
>JAPKBO010000283.1 GCA_028823395.1 Planctomycetota bacterium
CTTGGCGCAGCCCGTGAAGGGCCGCTTCGTCAAGATACGCATCCTCTCCGAGGTGGGTGGTGGAACGTGGGGCTCGGCAGCTGAGATTGGTGTCATCGGGACGCGCTAATCTTCACGCTGGCGGTTGCCTCCGGCGACCGTATTACGCTGCTCACGGTCCTCGGCATTCGCTCTCCGGCGACTTGTAAGAGCTAGGAGCATCCCACCATCACCATCGCGATCTAATGAGTCTCTTTGCTCATCGCGCTGCCCCCCTTGTGTCTGGCGCAGCTTGTAGGGGGGGACGAATTCGCGCCTCACCTGCTATCAGGTGAGGGTCCGAAGCTCTGCGCTTCCCAGTTCACGAATTCGGAAACCAACTCGCGTCGTATCTCATCGGCCGTGCGGCCGCTGCGTTTGAGGACGGCGAAGCCGTGGTCGGCGGCTTCAACGACATGCAGGTGGGCGTGGCCTGAGTAGCGGGTGAGGGCATCCCGTAGCAGGTCCAGGTCGCACAAGGCATCGCGCGTTCCCTGGAGGAACAGAGCGGGAACCTTGAGGTCTCCGAAGTGTTCGCTGCGCAGGCGGTCGGGACGCTTGGGCGGGTGCAAGGGGTAGCCGAAGAAGACGAGGCCGTCCGCCGGCTCTCCAGCTGCGACGAGATGGCTGGACATACGGCCGCCCATGGACTTGCCCGCCAGTAGGAGTCGTCGACCGGGAAAGCGGGCCCGCAGGATGGCCGTCGCTTGTCGGTGGACTGCCTCTAGGACGGGCCGGCGATCCGGAGGACGCCGCTTGCCCTCGTCGAGCATGCGCTGGGCATAGGCGTAGTGGAAACGCAGGACGGGGAAGCCTGCGGCGCACAAGCCCTCTGCCGTTTCGGCCATGAACGCGCTCTCCATGCCGACGCCGGCTCCGTGGGCCAGGAGGATCACCGCGCGTCCAGTGTCCTTGTCCGGTAGGTCAAGCCAACCACGGACGGACCCCGGTGGGTCGAGGTCGATGGGAATCTCAATGGGCTCGCGCTGCATGGGAAGAGGTTACGCCTGGGCCCTCGCCCACCGCCCGACTAGACGGTCGCTGTTTCTAACAGTGCGCCGAGTCGCTCTAAGCCTCGCTCGAGCATATCGGATTGGGAACCGAATCCGATTCGCAACCAGCCCTCGCTGCCGAAGTGCTGGCCGGGGACGAGCAGCGTGCTGTACTCCGTGCGCATGCGCTCGGCCAACTCGCAGGAGCTCAGGGGATGGTCGTAGTGCATCCAGGCCATGGCTCCGGCACGCGGCGGGATCCACTGCAGGCGATCGGCGGCCTGCTCCATCCAGGTGCTGACTCGCGCGCAGTTATGGGTGAGAATGTCGCGAGTGCGCTGCAGGATCTGAGCGCGCACGTCCGGTTCCAGGACACGTTGGGCTAACAGGTCGGAGAGGGCGCCGGGGCCGATGGTCGTGTAGTCGTGGCGCGCCCAGAAGTCCTCGATAGCTGCTTCTGAAGAGACGATCCAACCCAGGCGCAGGCCTGGTAGGCCGTAGGCTTTCGACAGGCTGTTGGTCACGATGACGCGTTCGCCTCGGCCCCAGATGGAGGGTGTCGGTGGGGCGTCGAACTCCGAGCCCTGGTAGATCTCGTCCGCTAGTACCCAGGCCCCGTAGCGGTCGGCGATGGCCGCGACACCATCTAGCCAGGCACCATCAAAGACCGCTCCGGTGGGGTTGTTGGGGTTGCAGATCATGATCATGCGTGTGCGCTCGTTGACCAGTGATTCGAGGTGCTCCAGGTCAGCCCGCCAGCAGCCGGCCTCCCAGTCGGGGCTTAGCTCCCAGGGCACGAGCTTGGCACCGAGCCCGCGTACGAGACCGGGCAACTGACCGTAGTTGGGCACCATGGCGACCACTTCGTCACCGGGCTCGATCAGGGTCCAGGCAGCCACGCAGTTGGCTTCGGCGCCACCGGTGGTGACCTCCACATTGTCTGGGGTTGCCTCAGAATAGAGGGCGGCAATCCGTTCCCGCAGGAGGGCCGTCCCTTGAGTCGGCGTGTACTCCAGCGCCTGGTCCAAGAGGCCGTCTAGGCCCGGGGCGTACTCAAGTAGTTCACGTAACGTCAGAGGGTGGGCGCCGCTGTCGGAGAGGTTGAGCTCCACGTCGTGTTCGTGAAGGGACTGCCAGCGTTCCATCTCAAAGGTTTCGATCTTCATGGGCGCTAGGGTACCCTGACCGCCTATGAAACGGCCTTATCAAACTATTTCCGTACCCGGCGATTCCCGGCTTTCGCTGTGACTCGCGTCCTTACTTGGCCCGAGATCGAGAGCGCCCTGGAGGGTGTGGACCTCGTCGCTGCAATGGAGGAGGCCTTCGTGGCTTACTCGGAGGGGCGTGCGGTTGTTCCGCCGGTGGGGGAGTTGATCCTGGACGAGCCGCGGGGTGAGGTGCACATCAAGTACGGCTACGTGAAGGGTCAGCCGGGCTACGTGGTGAAGATTGCCTCGGGCTTCCCGGGCAACGTGGCCCGCGGCTTGCCACCTGGCCAGGGTGTGATGCTCCTGTTCGATCGTGAAAATGGAGTGCCCTCGGCCGTACTGCTCGACGAGGGTCGACTGACCAACTTACGCACTGCGGCCGCTGGCGCGGTCGCGGCCAAGCACCTGGCGCCCACGGACGTGCAGCGCATCGGCGTGATCGGCACAGGCGTGCAGGCACGCATGCAGCTCGACCACCTGCGCACCGTGACGGCCTGCCGCAGCGTCCTGGCCTGGGGCCGTGACGCGAACCGGCTCGAGGCTCTGGTAACGGACCTGGGCGGCCTGGGCTTTGAAGTCGAGGCCGCGGACGAGCCCGCGCAGATCGGCGAGACCTGCTCCTTGATCGTGACGGCCACGGCCAGTCATTCACCTCTACTTGAAGAGGTACGCCCGGGGACACACATCACGGCGATGGGTTCCGATACCCATGAGAAGCAGGAGCTCAGTGCGCGCCTTGTGGGTTCGGCTGACTTGGTCGTCGTGGACAGCCGCGATCAGGCGGCCTTGCGCGGGGAGGCGGCGCGGGCCGTTGCCGAGGGCTGCTTCGACCTCGCTAGCGCCTTGGAGTTGGGCGATGTGATCGCGGGTCGGGGTGGGCGCACGCATGCCGATCAGGTGACGATCGCGGACCTGACCGGGGTGGCTGTCCAGGATCTCGCCATCGCCCGGGCCGCAGCTGGTATCTGAGCCGGGCGCGG
>JAPKBO010000076.1 GCA_028823395.1 Planctomycetota bacterium
ACGAGGGGCGGCGTCACCACCTGGTCGTTCAATGATGTGTCCCGCGCCAAGAAGAAGGCACCGGCCGAACCGCCGTCCAGTGTGCAGGTGCCAACGGCCAAGGGCGGCCGCAAGCCCGTCTGGAAACGCACGTTGGCGTTATACGGGAAGTTGGTGTTGCCCTCGATGGGCTGGCCTTCGATGAAGGAGGGGTTACCCGTTCCTTGCCCAAAACCGTTCAGGTCCACAACGGAGATGCCAGGCAGCGCGCCGCTGCGCGCAAGGTACACCGCGTCCGGCGTCACCGGAGCGTTGACCATGCCCGGGCCTTCACCCGTCACGAAGTAAGTCGACCCACCCAGGATGTTGTAGTTGGGAATGAAGTTCGTCGGGTCACCAGGATCGGGATTGTTCGCAAGGTCCGCGATCTGTCCGGGGTTGATCGTGATATCCACCCGAGAGAAGGTGCCGCAAGACCCGAAGGCCGGACCCGCGCCAGGGAAGTTGAAGGCGGGGTAGAGGTCGTAGATCGACAGGTCGAAAGGACTCAGGGGCTGCACGTTGAAAGGCATATCCGTGCGCGTCGAGGAAGGACCGAATTCCACCTTCAGAGCCGAAGACAGGTTTGCAGGCGACGCACCGAGGATCTCGCCAACGCTGTAAGGCTGGACAGGCTCGGTGAATTCCACGCGAATGGTGGTCATCGGATCCACGTCCGTATCGCCGCCGCCGGGGGTGATCAGAGGCTCCTGGAGCGGGGGGGGAGTGCGTACGACTTCAGGTGAGAGTTCGTCGGATCCCACAGTCGAGCAAGCCAAGACCTGCTGAGCGAGGCTCTTGCCATTGATCGCCCTCACCGCGGTGGTGAAGCGCATGCGGATCTGATAGCCCACGGGAAATGTCTCGTAGGTGGCGAGGTTGGAATCGGTGTCTGGAACGAACACGAAACTCGAACCACTCACCAGTTGCTGCGATCCGACAAAGAAGCCATCCGTCCCCGGAAAGCCCTGTCCCGCAGGATCCACTGCCGTCGTTGCGCCGAACTCGTCAACGGCCACCCATGTCTCCATGGGGCGGCGGGGCGGATCGCCTTCAAGCGTATCTCCAAGAGTCTGCCCATTGACAAACGCACGTCCCTGAACAGGCAGTGCGGTACCGGTAACCGGGTCAATAGCCACAACGCTAACGGCTCCCGTCAGGCCCGCCGTGGCCATGGAACCGGGTGAAGGATCAAAGATGGTCGCCAAGTCCAAGTCGCGGGTGAAACGCGCCAGGAGAAAGTGGTTGCCCACCGCACCGCTGGGCAACACGGGCGCCGGGTTGAACTGTGGCACCGGCAGGATGGGGTTCGCCGGATTAACGTAATCGACGATGTCCTGCTGGTTGAGGATCGACACCACCTGCTGAGTCGGGTTTCCGGCAGCGTCCAGTTTCTGGACCGTGTGCGGAACCAACTGACCAAAACCGTTGGAGGCATCCAACAGGTTCAGGAGAGACTGGGATCCCGAATCCTCGCCCCCCTTGGAACCGAGAATTCCACCGCAGGCCGGGAGAAGAACGGTCAGGGTAGTGAGCAGGGCGACTTGCAGCCGATTCAAACGCATGAGTGCACTCGGGTCGAAGTGGGAGAACGATGTCGGAGAACGGAGGGGGGAGAGAGCCGGACCCGGAGTCCAACCGGGCGCGCTGAGGATACCTCAGACCACCATGGATTGGCCCTAGGGAGCCGGAAGGAATATAGTCAAGGTACCAACAAGCACACGCCGTGCCGTGGAGGCAACTTTGGGATGAGATGAGGGCGATTAGGCCGGGATGGGATGTTCTGGAGGGGCCAGGGTACAAATCGGCCCCCCCATAAGCCGTATTACGCCCCCTGAGGGGCGGATTCCGGGGCGCTAGAAGGGGTGGATGTGCAGTATCGCCCGCCCGAATGTGCATTTTCGCACACAAGGGCCACGATCACATGAGGGCTTGTCAGTGTAGATACCCCCTCTACCGTGTCAAGGAACACGATTATCCGGATCTGTTGGCCCTTATGGATTCCGGACCCTATTAGGGATTCCACCCCCCTCGAGGGCTATCCTGAGAGTCATGCCTGAAGAGTCCGTATTCAACCCAGCAGCACTGGAAAGGCCCCTGGGCGAGAGTTCTGGGGAAACGCAGATCGACGAAACCCGGGCCGAAACCAGCCTGCGCCCCGCCAGTCTGGGGGAGTTCATTGGCCAGGAGCGCATCGTACGCGACCTGCGGGTGGCCGTAGAGGCAGCCCAGAAGCGTAAGCATGCCCCAGATCACGTTCTCTTCTCGGGCCCTCCTGGGCTGGGAAAGACCTCCCTCGCCCGGGTCCTAGCGGAAGAAATGGGCTCCCACCTGCACCGCACGATCGGCCCGACCCTTGAGACTCCCAAAGATCTAGTCGGCCTGCTTATCCACCTGCGGCCAGGCGACGTGCTGTTCATCGATGAGATCCATCGGATCCCCACCAAGGTGGAGGAGTACCTCTACACGGCCATGGAAGATTTCGCCGTGGACCTCATCATCGGAGAAGGCGCGGACGCACGCATCCACCCTCTCACTCTGCCCCCCTTCACTCTCGTGGGAGCCACGACCCGCGAGGGACTCCTCACCGCTCCGTTTCGCGCGCGCTTCGGTTTGTTCGAACGCCTCGAGCCTTACCCCACCGAAGACCTAGTGCGCATCCTGAGTCGCTCAGCCTCTCTGCTTGAAATGGACCTGACCGTTGAGGCCGCAACGCACCTGGCCTCACGCTCTCGCGGAACACCGCGCGTCGCCAACCGCCTGCTACGCCGTTGCCGGGACGAAGCCTCTGTGGCCGGGCACACCCAAGTCGGCGTGGAGTTGGCGTGCACCACCCTGGAGAATCTCGGCATAGACGAAGCTGGGCTAGAGGCCATGGACCGGCGCATCCTGCGCTGCCTCGCCGAGCGCAGCGGTGGGCCCGTAGCGATCAAGACTATCGCCGCCGTGGTCGACGAAAAAGAAGACACGCTGGAAGGAGTTTTTGAGCCACACCTTCTACGGCATGGACTGATTGAGAAGACCGCGAGGGGACGCATCCTAACTGCTCGAGGATTTGGCGCTCTTGGGCTCGAACCTGAGGCCCGGCCGGGCACCCTCTTCAACGCATGAGCAAGAAACCGGCAAGACTTCGAGCCTGGACGTTTGTGGCATTGCTGGCCGCCTGCCATGCGCCCACGCGGGAATCCTCGCGGGTCATCACCCCGCCTCTGAACGAGACTGGAGCAGCGCCCAGGAATGCTCCAGGTCGGCCCCTACCTCCCCGTCCCTCAGACCTGAGTTGGCCCATCGAGATCGCCGTCCGGATCGAAGCAGCTGAAGGCCAGGGCCGGCTCATTCTAGAGAACGGCTCGCGCACCCTGACGGTCCGGCGCCTGGGTGAAGGGCTGGAAGCTGGCGGTCGTGTGCACCCGCGTCTGGGGTTTGAGGCCAGTGGACCCGGAGGCGAAATCTCCTGGAACGGCAAACGATACGGTGGACGGTTCGAAATCGTCCCCCACCCCCAAAAGGGGCTGCGGCTCATGAATCTCGTGGATCTTGAGACCTACGTGGAAGGCGTCGTCGCCGGCGAATTGCCCCTGTGGTCTGCTCAACCAGCCGAACTGGAGGCGCAGGCCATCGCTGCACGCACCTACGCCCTATACACCCTAGCTATGCGTGGTGCTCTGACCCGTGTAACCGAGCCTCGGCATGCATCCTTGTCCGATTCCGTAGCAGACCAAGCCTACTGCGGCCTACCAGCGAATGCCTTGGCCAACGTGGAGTCCGAATCTTCGCGCCAGCGTATGGCCGCAGCCGTAGATTCGGCGGTGCAGCAGACACGGGGAGGGGTACTCACGCGCGAGGGCCGCCTCACGGACATCCGCTACCACGCTTCGTGCGGCGGAAAAACGAGCAACCTTGAGGCGGTCTTCCCAGGAACGGAGTCCGGTTCTGTGGGCACCGACTGCCCATGCGACGAGGCGGATGCTCAAGCGCAGAAAAGGGAGTGGAAGTACACATTCACCGCCACCCAGCTGGGGGCACTTGCCCGCACCCTTGGAGTCGGCGATCGGATCGTTTCTCTCAAGCCGGTTCAAAAGCAGCCCTGGCGCTGGAGTGAAGTACAGGTCGCGGGAGATTCCGGACAGATCCAGATTTCGTTCCTGCGCCTGCGCAACCTGCTCGGGCCAAGCCTCCTACGCAGTGGCCGCATTGAGGGCACCTGGCCCCACCCCGGAGATTCCATCCAGCCCGGAGGCGGATGGGCCGTCTACGGCGCGGGCCACGGGCACGGCGCGGGCCTATGCCAAACAGGGACTCATTTGTTGGCCAAGCGAGAGTGGTCGAGCGTGCGCATTCTCCGCCATTACTTCGCTGGAACCGTGGTGCAGACCCTCTAGGCCATGGACGGTTTTTCGTTCGAGGTCCACGGGACCTGTCCCGATTCAGACGCTCGCCGAGGGACGTTCACGACGCCCCACGGAGAGATGTCGACTCCTGCATTCATGCCCGTGGGCACGCGCGGCACGGTCAAGGGCGTTCAACCCCGTGACCTGGCCCAAGCTGGAGCCCGCATGATTCTGGCCAACACACTGCATCTGCACTTACGTCCTGGCGAGGAGATCGTGCGCCGGCTGGGTGGGCTCCACCGCTTCATGAACTGGGACGGTCCGATCCTCACGGACTCCGGTGGTTACCAGGTCTTCTCGATGGCCGATATCTCGACCATCGACGACGACGGGGTGACCTTCAAGTCCATCGTCGACGGCGACGCCGTGCGCTTTACGCCCGAACGGGTCATGGATATCCAGCGAGACCTGGGGGCCGATGTGATCATGGCTTTCGATCATTGCCCCAAGGACCCCCACGACCGCGCCCTAGTACAAGCGGCGAATGACCGTACACATCATTGGCTGGCCCGGTGCGTAACGCGCTGGCGCGAAAACGGGGGAACGGATCGCGGTCAGGCCCTCTTCGGCATCGTCCAGGGCGGAGTATTCGACGATCTACGCAAGGCCTCGGTCGAAGCTGTATGCGAGCACGATTTGGTGGGCTACGCCATCGGCGGCGTGAGTGTCGGCGAGGGTCGTGAGGCCATGAGCGATGCTGTCGCGGCCGCAACGCCACTCCTCCCAGCAGATCGACCGCGGTATCTAATGGGCGTGGGCACCCCACGCGATTTCTTTGACGCCGTGGAGCGTGGTGTGGATCTGTTTGACTGTGTCACCCCCACGCGTCATGGACGCAATGCCCAGGCATTCACTTCGAGGGGACGCATCAACCTGCGGAACGGACGCTGGAAAGGCTGCGATGAAGTACTCGACCCGAACTGCATGAGTCCCGCTCTTGAGGGTTTCTCCATCGGGGTACTCAGTCACCTCTGCCGCGCGAACGAGATGCTTGGAGGCATGCTCGTCACACTCCACAATCTGTACTTCTTCCACCAATTGATGGAGCGTATGCGCGGAGCTATTCAGGATGGAAACCTGGCAGCATTGCGGACGAAGGTGCTCAGCGAGTGTGAGGGGCGGGCTTAGATCGCCCTCCGCTCAACGCCGCTTGTAATCCGGACAGACCCTTGCATTGGGCCTCTCAGGCCTAAGGCAGGCATCGCCGTAGTCCCACTTGCATGTATCGCAGAGGCAAGCACCGCCCCCACCACCCAGCAGACTGCGCCAGCCGGTAGCTAGCTTCTGCAGCAGGGTGCGGAGGAAGGCTGGCACTACTTGCCCGTGGAACCGGAGATCACTTCCAGACGAGAAACGTCCAGAAGCGAGACCTCCGCAGGCATGTCGTCCGTAGCCATGCTGGCGGCGCGCAAGACCATCCCGCGCACGCCGAGCTCGTATCCCAGGAACAGATCGAGATCGTAGCGGCCGCTTTCACAGCTGATCTCCTGAATCGTGTCGTCCCAGTACAGGAAGTAGCGCGCGTCATCACCGCGACCGGTTTTCCTGACCCACCCGCGCCCCATGAAGCGCCCCATGAGTTCCGTGCCCCTAAGCTCTTCCTGACGCTTCGCCTCGGCCCACTCAGCCACCATCTCCTGTTGTCTCAGTTCCACAGCAGCCAAGGTGGCGCGTGTGGCAGCAGAGGTCTGGTACGCCTTGGCCTGCATCAACTTGGAGTTGGCTTCTGCGGCGACAATGGAGGACTCGGGCACCATTCCCAGCACCGTGCTGAATGCGCGGATGGACGACTCGAAGTCCGCTTCGGCGGCATCCTTGCCCTTATTAATGGCTGCCTCCAGAAGGGTCTTGCCGTAGGCCAAAGAGCGGTACGCTTCCTCAGGAACCTTGCCAGCCTCGGGAGGAGTCTGCTCGGGCACGGCGCCTCTGTCCGGTTCTACCGTCTCCGACGGAGCGACCTTCATGGGCACGTCCACGAGGCCACGCAAGGAGTCCGTCCACTCGCGACCGGCGACTTCCTGATCACTGGCCATCTCCACTTCCATGCTGCTCACCCAAGCGTGAGCGTGGGGCACGGACCAGACTTGGATCCAATCGGCCTCGAAGGACAGGTCGGAGTCGGCGCGTTCGATGAACTGCACCAGGTCACCCCGGGTCAACTTGGTGGACAGGGGGTAGCTATCCACGCCGCTATCGGGCAGAGGCCGCATGCGCACGCCAGTGCCAACGACTTTCAGAACACCTTCGGTGCCGGTCTCGGTCAGGTACTTGCCGAAGACCCACACCGGGAAACCCGCGGGCGAAGAAACCTCGTAGTAATTACTGCTCTCCGCATGCACGAGTAACAGGGTGCCGGCCTCCAGGTTGGTCACCAGTTTGCCTTTCTCGTTCCGGAAGTTGCGCACGACGGCGCCCTCCTTGGCCTGCACATAGCTGCCCGCAGCGATCGCGGGTTCTTGGGGCGCAGCCGTAGCTGCAGCCGCCAGGCCAAGCCCCATGGCGAGGACGGCCGTGGAGATCCTCCCCATACGGTGGGATTGCTTGCGGGTCATGTCGTTGATTGCAGACGTTGTAATTAGCGCTTCCATTGCAGTACTTGCCTCCCCCTGAGAAAATGGTGACTATCTCGACCAGGGGAGTTTCCCCCTGAAGCCGGACTTTCAAGCCGAATCCTAGCGCCACGGGGAAGCTGAATCCAACCTCCACTCAGCTCCTCTTCCTCCCATGCCCTCCGACCCCCCCTCCCTGCTGTTCCCCTACGCCAAATGGGTGCGCACCCAATCCCACGGCTCGGCCTACTCCCTGGCCCAATCGGGCATGCCCCTGCCGGAGTCCGGCTGGCTCTCGCTCCACGCCGAGCAAATCAGTGGGTACCCCACAGCTGAGGTCCTGCCAGCCCTGGAACGGCGCGTGAGTGAACTCGTCGGGATCCCTCCTGAACGGGTCCTGGCAACCCTCGGTGCCCATGGTGCCATGGACCTGTGTGCGCGGCACTGGCTGCGAGCAGGACAGTTGGCTGCGGTGGAAACTCCTGCCTATGAGGCTCTGCCCGCTCTATTGAGGCGATCGGGAACGCGGACCTTTAGCTTGCAGCGCACGCTGGACGCTGGCTGGGTGCCCGACCCCCAGGCCCTGGCCGATCAGGCCCGCCGAAGCCGCCACCCCCTGCACCTGTTCCTGACCAACCCCCACAACCCCACCGGCACGGTCCTGGCCCCCGAGATCCTCGAGGCCCTCGCCGCCGCCATTGAACCCACGGGCGGGGTCCTGATCTGCAACGAGGTGTACATGGAGTTCGCACAGCCAGAGCAGCGAGTCCACGCCGCCACGTTCCTGCCGCGCTCCGTATCCATCAGCGGCCTCACCAAGGCCTACGGGCTAGGCTCCCTTCGCAGCGGCTGGATTCTCCTGGGAGAAGATCTGGCAGATCAACGCGTTTTCCTGGAGGACCAGGCCCTGCTCTCCTACGGGGAGCCCCCCACCGCAACACTAAATGCGAGCCTGGCGGCCCTGGATCGACTCCCGGAACTCCTCGCCCCGGTACGCAGGGTGGAAGCCGAATCCCGCCCCCACTTCCTGGCCTGGCTGCGAGATTCCCCCTCAGTACTGTCCACTATCCCGCCCTTCGGGATCATCGCCTTCCCGCGCATCGAACGCGTGCAGGACACCTTGGGCTTGCAGGCTCTCCTGGCCGAAGAATTCGACGTGGACGTGGCGGCCGGGGAACACTTCGGAGCACCCGGGCACCTGCGGGTCGGCTGCGCGGTGCCCGAGGCCACCATGGTTGAGGGACTGAAGCGTCTGGAAAACGGTATCCGCGCCTGGCATGAGCGGAGACGGTAGATCATGGGCCCCTGGGCCCTTATCCTATTGCCCCCATGCGCCAGTTCCTGCGAGCCAAGATCCACAAAGCCACGGTCACCGAAGCCAACCTTGCCTACGTTGGCTCTGTGACGATTGACTCCGAGTTACTCGAGCGGGTCGGAATCGTCGCCTATGAAAAGGTGCTGATCGTGGACAACACCAATGGAGCTCGGCTGGAAACCTACGCCCTGAATGGCGAGCCCGGTTCAGGCGTGCTCTGCATCAATGGCGCAGCGGCGCACCTGGTCAAGGAAGGCGACGAAGTGATCATCATGGCCTTCGAGTACGGGGACAGCCCCCCCGAGCCGCGCCAGATTCTAGTGGACGCGGACAACCGCTTCGTCAAGCACCTCTAAGGCGCAGCATTCTCGAAGGGCCCCGGCTAGAGGCTCTGCAAGAGAGCCTCTATCGCGCGCGCGCGCGTCTCGCGCAGAGTGAGTCCCGCAGCTTCGGCGGCCTGCACCACGTCGTCATGTTCCGGAAAGAGGTCGGACTCGCCAAACGGCGCGCCCTCAAGAACCGGAGGCCGATGGCGAAGAGTGACGCGCACGCTGCTCCCCGCCACGTCGACGCGCCGCTGCTCGCGGCCGCACTCCGTGCGTTCCAGACGCGTCCAGCGCACGCCCAGACTGGATGTCCACTGGAAGACGACCGCCTCTAAGGCAGCGCGCTGCTCGGAGCGGGCCAGAGCGCAAAGCACGGCACCGGGCCGGTCCTTCTTCATGTGCGCGGCTACACTCCAGACTTCCAGCGCGCCGGCCGCGCGAATCTGACCCAGGGCATGGCCAACCTCCTCGGGCGACAGATCGTCGATGTTGACCTCCATGCACCAGGCCTCCCGTCGCGCGGGTTCGGTGGCTAATCCAGGTGCGCTCAATGAACCAAGTTCAACGCGCAGCAGATTGGCGATGCCTTGTTCACTGTCCCGGCTGCCGGCTCCCACGCCCGTGGCCTCATTCCAAAAACGCTCGGGGAGCTCAAAGGTCTTCGTCCAGTGGGTCAGAAGCGCCGCGCCCGTGGGCGTTGTTCGCTCACCATCAGAAGTCCCAGAGGAAGGACGCCGCATCTCCCGGCCACGCAACAGCTGAGCCACAGCAGGCGCCGGTACAGGCAACTCCCCGTGAGCACAAATAACACTACCCGCCCCCACCAACGGAGCGGATGAGAACACGCGCTCGACGCCAAGGCGCTCCAGTGCCAGGTTCGCCCCCACCACGTCGATCAAAGTGTCCACCGCCCCGACCTCGTGAAAGTGCACCTGCTCCAAGTCAATCCCATGCACGCCGGCCTCGGCCTGGGCCAGCCGCGTCAGCACTTCAATGCTCTCTCCACGGACGCGCTCTGAAATCTGTACGCCATCCAGCAGGGCGATCAGATCGGACAGGTGGCGGGACGGTGGGTTAGCCCCCTCGGCATGCACACGCAGGTGCAGCCCGCGGAGCCCGCGACGGCGAGTGGGTTCCACTTCGAAACTTACCTGGCCGGGCAACAGCGCCTGGGCTAGCTGATCCAGATCGCCCAAGCCGAATCGTTCGTCCTCCAGATCCAGTAGCGCGGCCAGGAGCATGTCTCCGGCGATGCCTCCGAAGGGTTCAATGAGCAGGGCCCGCATGGAGTCAGGGTAGGTTAAGCGTGGCCCGACAGCGAGGCCCGAGCCAGACACAACACGCCCACGGAATCCGCGCCGGCGTGTTTCAGCAGCATGGAGCACTCGCGCACGGTGTGCCCCGAGGTGACGACGTCGTCCACGAGCCAGACCCGCCTGCCCGACACGTGGCGTGTTTCACGCTCCTCCAGGGCAAAGGCGCCCCGCACGTTGGCGGCGCGTGAGTGTCCAGCGCGCCCTCGACCGAGCAGTGCGGCCCACAGGGATTCGCTGCAGGCCGTCCCCTGAGCGGGTGTCGGGCGCAGACGCCGCAGGCTACGCCTTACGGGCCGGTTTAGCACCGCAGCCACGCTGCGCGCCAAGCCCAGGGCCTGGTCATGGCCGCGTTGCAGATAGCGCAGAGGATGAAGTGGCACGGGAACGAGCAGATCGATGCGTGAGGCAGGTACGCACTCTTCCAAGCGTCGAGCCAGGGCGCGGCCCAGAGGCAGACACAGATCCCTGCGGCCGCCGTGCTTGAGCGCCAGGATCCCCGCCCGCAATCCACCGTCCCGGTGATAGTCCCCCAAGCTGACGAGCTGCTCCCAAGCGGGAGGTTCCCTGCGGCATAGCCCACAGATGCTGCCACTTCGGAGGCCTGTGGGCAATTCCATGGCACATACCCTGCAGAACGGAACCGACGGCCCCTGAGGAACAGAGTGGCTGCTGCAAAACCACCCCGACTCCAGTCCCTCGGCACACAACCAACAGGCCGAAGGATAGAGCGCCTCGATAAATTCAGACCAGGGAGAGAGAGCTGCCACGATCAATGGACGACGAAGAGTGGCCGCGGTTTCGCGGGTCGATCCGGACCTCACCTTGCAGGGTTGCGCGCGTACGGGTGGAAACCCCAGCGCGGGACCCTAGATGTCCCCATCGATCCCGGGCCACCTCAAGGGCTGCCAAACGGCATCAGCCAAGACGCAGGGTTACATGACGCCTAGCCCGACGAACCCGATGTTCAGTCGAGGTCGTCTGTGAGCGAATCGCTCGCCGTCTCAAAGACAATCTCGGGCGTACGGTCATCAATGGGCACTTCACCTGGGCGCCGCAAACCGGCCTCCCGGTGGAGCTTGCCGACGTAGGCCTCGACGGTGTCGTCACGACCGGGATCGATGCCGAACAATTCGCCCAATTCACGTGCCGTACCCGGCTCGCTTTCCAGGTCACGCGGAGCCTGATTAAAGTACTCGCGAACGTAGCGGCGGAAGGCGATCAGGGACCACCACCAGCCACCAAAAAGCAAACCCACGACGACGAGTACAACGAGTCCAACCCAAGCCATGGAAAAGGGCGCGTCACCGGGTGCCGCTGCCTGGAAATGGCCGACCAGCTGCAGACCGAAACCCGCCATCAGGAAGCCAAAGCCCAGAGTCGTCTGAACGCGGTTGTAGACGTACTCGCGCACGGACTGCAGACGGCCTGTCTTGCGCCCGAAGTAGCGCGCCACAAGACGACGCGGGTGCTCGAAGAGCGTCGCGTTGGCAATCAAGAAAGCTCCGACCACGGCGAGGACGAGACCCAGGACAGCCCAATCCGGGCGAGCCAGAAGTGCATCTTCCAAGGGAAACCCGAAACTCTCGACCGTGGTGCTTGCTGATTCCGTGAACATGCCTAAAACGGTAGATCTTCCCTGGGGGCGGCGCAACCCGCATGACCCCGGCGGTTTCCGGGATGGAGAGCACCCCCAATATATGGACCTGCAGCCCCATGTGGGGCACACTCCCGACCCATGTCGAGACGCCCCATAGAAGAACTGGTGGATCTGGACTCACTCTCCCAGGAGGGTCGCAAGCCCAGCCCGCGGGCCATCCGGGAAGCCCTGCCCCCCGGCTGGGTCCTGGACGAGGACGGAAAGAGTGCCCGCCGGGATCTGCGAATCCTCGCCCGGGAGGGATGGGTTCTGGCCTTGGGCCTAGTTCTCTTCGGGGGTGCCGCGATCATCCTGTTCATGGAGACCTTCCCCAAAGGCTGGCGCGGAGTGGGCCGGGCGGGGCTCATGATCGTCGTGGTGCTTGTGGCCGGTGGACTCGTCGGGCCGCTAATCACACGCGCGCTCAACCGGCGCGCAGGCCACTGAGTTTCGGCACCCTCGCGCAAACCCCACTCGCGCCGAGTATCCTGACCCGCTCACCCTCCCCCTATCCCCCGGCTCTCTCCCATGCAGTACAGACGTCTCGGCAAATCCGGCCTCCAGATCAGCGCTCTATCCTTCGGCTCTTGGGTCACCTTCGACAATCAGGTGGACGATGGCGGAGCGGCCGAAATGATGACTCTGGCTTACGACGCCGGAGTGAACTTCTTCGACAACGCGGAGGTCTACGCAGCCGGAGAATCCGAGCGCATCATGGGCCGCACCCTCAAGCAATTGGGTTGGGGCCGGGACACTTACTGCGTTTCCTCCAAGGTCTACTGGGGAGGCGAGGGTCCGACCCAACGCGGCCTCTCGCGCAAGCACGTACACGATGCCTGTCACGCGGCCCTCGGACGGTTACAGGTCGACTACCTCGATCTGTACTACTGCCACCGTCCGGACCTGCAGACCCCCATCGAAGAGACCGTGCGCGCCATGCACGACCTGGTGGCCCAGGGCAAGGTCCTGTACTGGGGCACGTCCGAATGGAATGCGGACCAGATCACCGAGGCTCACGGCCACGCTCGAGCACTCAACCTGACGCCGCCCACCATGGAGCAGCCGCAATACAACATGTTTGTGCGCGACAAGGTCGAGCGCGATTACAAGCGCCTGTACGAGGGGCCGGGGTTGGGCACGACGATCTGGTCGCCCCTGGCCTCGGGCATCCTGACGGGTAAGTACTCGGCCGGTATCCCCGACGACTCACGGATGGCCCTTGAGCAGTACAAGTTCCTGCGCGACGGGCTTGAGTCCACCGAGGGCCAGGAGCGCGTCGCCAAGGCACAACAGCTGGCCACCATCGCCGGCGACCTGGGCTGTAGCCTGGCGCAGCTCGCCATCGCCTGGTGCCTGAGCAATAAACAGGTGAGCTCCGTCATCCTGGGTGCCTCGCGCGCCTCCCAATTGACCGAGAACCTCGCAGCCTTGGACGTACTCGACAAACTGGACGACGGGATCCTTGAGAGCATCGAGGGCATCCTCGACAACAAGCCCCAGCCGCCGCAGGAGTTCTAGCGTCCGCTTCCTGGCCCCGCTTCGGATCTCTTCCTGCTTCGAGCCTATCCCAGTTCGCTAACGGCTCGGTGCCCCATCATCATTGCGGTTTTCGCATCCGCATCGGGGGCGGAGTCGGCATTGGCAATGGCAATTCGGCCAAAGGGTTGTCGGCCGATCCGTGTCGAATTTCCCGGGCCGCCGGTCGTGTAACCGTGGGCCCAGCGGTTGACGGAAATACTCGCAACATCTCGGTCGAAATCAAACAGGTCCCCGGGAAGCATGCCGCTGAGATGGCTCCTGATTTCCTGTTCATAGTCCCTGAACCGCAGCGCCAACATCCTGTAGCGCGCCTCACGAAACTGCTCAAGTCTTGGCGCGCCAACGGTGTTTCCATACGGACAGCTGATCATCTGGATGGCACAGGGATCGTCGGGGGTCTTGGTGTACTCATAGCCGCCCATGGTCACCGGAAAGTCCATCAGGACGGCCTGATGCATGTTGCCTGGTGACATGGCTAGACCAATGCCCAGCTCTTTCATGGCTCTCCAGCTCTTCAGACCGACGGTCGTGTATTGCAGGGGGCTCTTCACCTGAACCTTCAACGCCGCCGCCTGCTTGGCGGGAAGACCCGCAACGATGTGCGGAATCATCACGTTGTAGCAGGCCATCACGACGCCCTTGGCATTCACCTGATACGACTTGTTGTCATGGATGTAGCTGACGAAAACGTCAGCGGAGCTCTTGGGGTCACCGCCATGCTTTACGTGGACCACCGTACTGTTCAGCCTGATGCGAACGGCATGGCTGGATTTGTCTAACTCCGCGTAGTTGAACCTGGCCAGGACAAGCTCTTCAGCGTTGCTCCCCTCGGCCACGTCAGGGATCAACTTCTTCACCAGCGCACGCGCAACGCCGGCATTGCCATCCGGAAAATGATGGACGTAGGGATTGTCTTCGTCATAGACGGCCACAGGCGCAAAGCCCAGGGCGCCGCAGCTCTTGGCTGTGCCGATGCTCATCAGGTCCGTTCCCGTGCTTGCCCAGTCCAGGCCGGAATGCCTCGCCATTCTCAGCACACCAGGGTCATCCACCCCCAGCGTGCCCTTCAGATAGTCGAAGTAGGAATGAGTGTCGAGGTAGTTACCCAGCTCCCCCTTCGGGACCTTCAGCGAATGCAGCCCGCCATTCAATACTCTCAGTAGCTGCTGCTTGCCTCTATCGCTCAAGGGCGCCTGTTTTGCAGCCTCCTCGTTGGACAGTTTGGCGCCCTGAAGGCCTTCGACGTAGTTTGGATAGTTGCAATAGGGATGCTGGACCACTTTGTCTTCGCCAAAGACTTTCTTGTTGAAGTAGGTAACCGATCCAAGACCATGCTTCTTGAAGAAGCCGGTGTCGTAGGCCGTCTTGAAGCGCTCCAGGTCTACCCCTATGTCTTCCAGCAGATCCAGCACGATCCCATCTGCATGGTTCGGTTCGACCAGCGTCTGTGAACCGCCATAGGTGATGCGTGTGTCGCCATCGATCGTATGTTCATTGCGTTTGGCATGGCCCCCGAAATCGTCATGGTTGTCGAGGATGAGCACCTTCGTGTCCTTGCCATGCTTCTGCTGATAGAAGTACGCGGCCGCCAGTCCGCTGAGGCCTCCGCCAACCACAACCAGGTCATAGGTTTCCCGAAGTTTGGTGGTGGGCCCCCAATCCGAACGCCCCGCCCATGCGCGGCTATGTGCGTGATCGTTTGATCCCGGGTGACTCCCCCTGAGTCCGGTGCGCGCGGGTGGGTAATACGATGGATCCAGGGCGGCCATGGCGTCCTGGCCCATTGCGTCAAACGGCAGCATGGAGCTCCCCGCCGCCATCAGCGTGCCGTTGATAAAGTCTCGTCTTGTTATCTCGCCCATCATTTTTCACCCGAAATCCTACCAACCACCAACCTCAGCGGAGAACTTCGCGTTGATGGGACTCCTTCAGAGCTACGTGGGAGCTGGTTGAGCGAAGACTTCAGAGACTACGGAAGACTTCAAGGAGTTTTCTGTCTCCGCCCCCGTCAATGGCTGGCCCTATCGGATAGTGCACGTACATGCTCCATACGCCGTTCGTCGGGGGATGGTTGGATGCATCACTGGGCCCTCTCCACTTGTAGAAATCTATTCTGAAGTAACGCTGCATAAGGATTTCACTCATGTAAGTGAAATGGCCCTCGTAGCTGAAGCCGCCAATTGCTCCGATCGGTTTCGGGACAACATTAGGCCCTGCTTCGCCCTCGAAGCCCGCTCTCCGAAATCGCTCCACGATATCACTCTGGTTGCTTACGCAAGAAGGAAGAGCAACAACAGTGAACAGTAGAAGGATAACGCCAGCGAGGTGCTTCATTCCCAAATCCTATCAACCTCCAACCCCAGCGGAGAACTTCGCGTTGATGGGACTCCTTCAGAGCTGGTTGTAGCTAGATGA
>JAPKBO010000284.1 GCA_028823395.1 Planctomycetota bacterium
ATCAGTTGTGTGCCGTCGACCTCGCCCTGGCCCAGCTGCAGCCGCAACCACTGGGCCATGTCCACTACATTTGAATTAACCGATCCGGCAGGACCGATGTTATCGAGGGTGACCATTTTGAACACCTCGGTGCTCTCGAGGTCCTCGTCCCACTTGTAGCCCACAGCCAGGGAGGGGTCCTTTTGGGCTTCTTCTGAGGAAACCGTACTGGACGCCATGCCGAGGGGATCGAAAATGCGACTCGACATCATGTCGTCCCAGGAACTCTCCGCCGCGACCGCGACTGCCTCGCCGGCTGCCATATAGGTGACATTGCAGTAGTGAAAACCCTTGCGGAAGTCATCCCAGGGCTCCGCCCCGGCTCCCGTAACCAACACTTCCTTGCGCGAGGCCTCACCGCTGATCCACAAGAGGGGCATGCGCGCGAATCCGTGTCGGTGGCTGAGCAGATCACGCAGGGTGCACGCCGCGTTCTCGTCCTCGCTGCGTACCTGCAGATCAAAATAGGGCAGGAAGCTAGTCACGGGATCGTCCCAACTCAGTTTGCCTTCATCCACCAGCATCCCCGTAAGAGTGGCCGTGAAAGCCTTCGTGGTCGACCCGATGGCGTAGATCGTGTTCTCGTCCGCGGCGCGTCCGGTGGCGACATCCGCGAGGCCGAAGCCACGTGCCCAGATGAGTTCATCGTCCTTGACGAGTGCAATCGACATGCCCGGGATATGCGCTCTCTTCCGGGCCCGCTCCAGGGTCTCGGCGAGCTTCTCGAGACGCTGGTCGAGCGTCGGTTCATCCACTGCACTCGCGAATGGAGTGAGGATCAGGCTCGCGGTTAGAGAGAGCAGAAGGGTCAGTTTGGACATAGGACGTCAGGAAAAGGCTGAAGGGGGGGCGTGCGCCGCGGGGTGGATCTTGCAGGCTGCGCGTCGTCCGCAGGTTGCCCTATTCCGCGGAACCTCGGCCCTTTCGACGGCAAAGGGGATAAAATGACCTGATAGCAGCACCAGAGCCCAAATCCAGGGATATTCCGATCATGAAGTTCGACTTACTGACCCGATCAACGACATACGCCGCTCTCGCCACCCTTGCTACTGTACTCGTGGTTCTTGTAGGCGCGACGAGTATCAACGCACAGCAACCGGGTTCACCGGTGAGCCGTGGAGCCGTAGCGCCTTTGGCCGCGTCTTTGGCCGGTAACCACCACTACCTCAGCAAATTTAAAGACGCGGGGAACGGCCGGCTTGATCGTGCGATTCAAGTACTTGGCAGCCACCCGGCCGTACTGCTCGTCGACATCGCTGATGGCCTGGGCAGGGACATCACCGTTCCGTCCAACGTTGAGCTTGTCCATTTCGGAAGCTCACAGCTCGACCTCAACGGTCATCTTCTAAATGTGCAGGGTTCATTCCTGGGTGGACAGTCCTGGCTCTTCACGGGTGGAGGCACCGTCACCTTTTCACCCGGATCGGTCGGCCGAGTTGTTCCGCAGTGGTGGGGAGCAAACACCTCGGCCAGCGTGCAAAAGGCGCTCGACGCGGCGGCCGAGTGTGGCGCCGAGCTCTTCTTGCCGGCGGGCACGTACGTCTTCGACACGAAGGTGGAGTTTCTATTCAGCGAGCTCGGCTTCGATTCCCGCGCCCTGACCATTCGCGGCGCCGGGCCGGGGCGCACGGTGATCGACAACCAATCAGCCGGTGAGCCGTCCTTCTCTTTCCGCACCGCAGACCCAGCGTCTCAGTGGGGTTGGTTCCTGACCGTGGAGGGGCTGGATTTGACCAGCTCGACGGGAACCGGGTCGGCCGGTATCGAGGCCCGGGACATCTGGATCGGTCGGATCGCCGACTGCCGCGTGGCCGATCATGCGGGTGACGGGATCCTGCTGCTCGCCGAGCTGAATGACTACGCCACGCCCAAGACCTGGACCATCGAGCGGTCGCTCATCGTCCAAAACGGCGGCTACGGGATCCGCCTGGACTCGGTCACCAACGAACTGCCCTACATGGTGCTCCTGGATCAACTCGACGTCGAACTCAACGCCGAGGGCGGCATCTACGCCGCATCCGAGCAGCTGAAGGTGACCAACTCGATCTTCGCGTACAACGGGAGCGGTCCGACCTCGAAGGGTGGCGTCTACGTAACGGGCATCACCGGCTTCACCCCCTACGGGAACCTGATCGAGGGCTGTGCCTTCGAAGGCAACCGTCCGTATTCCGTCTACGCGGATCGCGCCGCCAACCTGACCATCGCAAGAAACGAGTTCAGCCGTGTGCTGCAGTTCGGCGTCCCTCAACCCGACGATTATTTCATTCGGCTCGACGGCCCGCAGGGCGTCGACAACGCGATCATCGAGCACAACCAGTTCGGCTCGGGTGTCCAGGGACCCTTCACGGCCATTGTCGGTGGGCCTGGACTGCGCAACGCCGACCTCGACAACAACGTCTTCAATCTCAACTTCGCCGCGGGAGACACCCGGTTCGTCTTCGCGCAAGGGACCCCGTCGACTTACCGCGCGTTTGGAGACACGGTGCTGACGAACCAGAGCATCTCGTTCGCCGACCCCGGCACGGGAAACGCAGATGTGGTCCTCGACCGGGGCGGCCCGGGCATGCTCCTCGTTACCGGAGGAGTCGTCGATGGCTTTCAGGTGGTCCAGGCATTCCGCGATTCGCTGTCGGTCGACTGCAGCCTGGGGCTGACCGCCCTCCACACCCTGTCGGACAACACCGTGGTTCTGCCTCCCGTCAACGCGACTACCGGGGCCGTGCTCAACCTCCTCATGTACCAGGGCTCGAACAACTACGCCGTCTCCTTCGACCCCATCTTCAAGTCCACCGGCCTCTTCAGCGTTAACCCGTTAACTTTCTCGACGATCCAGTTCGTCTACACAGGCCTGTACTGGGTCCAACTCGGCGAGGCTGCCCTCAGCGCACCACTCTGACAACGGGACCAAGGTGCCTACCTTCGCCCAAGCGCCGCCAGGCAAGGAGTCCGAGGATAAGGGCTTCAAAGGGTCTCGGAGCGCCGGGATAGACCTGGGCCGAGCCAAGTCCTACCTCCTTCTCCCCCGAGGTGACCTGCTCGCACCCTTTCAGTACGCCAGCTCCAGCTGCGGCGGTGGTCGCGCCGGCATGGGAACCGGCACGGTGCTTTCCAGCCCCAGGTGCGCGACGATCTCG
>JAPKBO010000285.1 GCA_028823395.1 Planctomycetota bacterium
AGGACACTCACATGAAAAGCCTCGCCATACTGCTCGCCCTTCCCCTCCTTACCGGCTGCGGCATGCGCACCCTTGCCTACAGCGAATACGAGACTCTCCTGGACTGCGTCACTGAGTGCGTGGATGCGACATGGGATGACGTCAAAGACATCAACGTCTCCGGTGGACAAAGCGGCGGAGGCAGCAATAGAGCGAAGGCCATGGAGTGGAGCTACAAGCTCCCCCTCTCTGAAACGGAGATGGCCAATCGCGTGTTTAAGCTACGCGACCTGCTAGTGACCAGGCTCGAGGAGGCCGGAGCCCAGTTCCACGGGCGCGGCACGACCGGCAATCCCGATGACCTGATCGGCTTCGATCTCGACTACAGCACCGCGGGCGAAGAAGGAATGATCTGGGCCAGACGCGTCAATCACGGCAATGAGTACAACTCCATCTACATCGTCTTCCACGGGGTCAACACCAACTGAGACCCCAGGGGTTAGAGGTTGTAGCGCACGAACGTCGCGCCGACGGGGCCATCTCCCACGTCGATGGTGGCGATGACCCTGTCGGAGATCATGTCGATGATGGTCACGGTGTCGCTGCCGTGGTTGGTGACGATGGCCTTGTTCGAGATCTTGTCCACCGTGACGAAGAAGGGCTCGGTCCCGACGGTGATCGTCCCGTTCACAGACCAGGTGATCCCGTCGTAGGCGATGATCGACACCGTGCCGTCTCCACGATTGGTCACGTAGGCTTTCGAGCCGTCCGCATTCAGGGCGACCCACTCCGGATCCGTGCCGACCAGGATGCTCTCCACCTCAGCACCTGAGGCGGTGTTGATGACGGACACGCTGTCGCCTCCGACCTGGGTGACGTAGAGCAGACCGGCGGCCGCATCGAGGGCAAGCCCGTGGGGCGAGTTGGCGATGGGGATGAGTGCGCCTGCAGTGTTAGTGGTTGTGTCGAAGGGGATCACACCACTTGAACCTGGGGCACCATCACCGAAGTCGGTGGCGTAGACCACGCCATTGAACCGGTCGACGCGGATGTCCTGAAGGTTGACGCCGATGCTGATGGGAGAGCCCGGATCCTCCGTCGCGGAGGATCCATCGATAATGTGGATCTCCGTACCCATGGCGGGCTCCAACGGGGTGGCAAGGCCATAGAGCATTCCCGTGGCGAGATCGATATCCACCGCACCCACATTATTGGCGAGGGGTATCGACGGGAGGACAACGGTCTCGGTGACCGTACTCACGCGGTTGATCTCACTTGCCCCGAGGTCCCCAACGAAGATCATCTCCAAGGCGGGCGAATAGGCCAGGTGCGCTGGCATCGTCCCCACACTGATGGTGTTGGTCACCGTCCCCGTGCCCAGATCCAACACGGAGATGGACCCATCAAAGATGTTGGACACGTACACCTTGGTGTAGTCGAGCGCGTAGTGGGACGCGCTTGCCAGGCTGGTCGGGCGGCTCGTCGTGTCCCAATCGATCCACATGTCATCACCCTGAATGTCGAGCACCCCCAAACGCGTAGGTCCGGCGGGGCTCACTGGGTTCAGGTTGATCTCGGAGATGGTCTTAAAAGGATTATAGTTCGCTGTACCTGTCTCGATCACGGCATCAGTTCCGTCATAGAGGGCGTAGGTGGTTGTGTAGGTCGTCGCGTCGTCGCGGGTGAACTCCACACGAGCGGGCAGAGAGCCGGAAACGAGGGTCCGGGACGCCGTCAGGGGGAAGCTGACATCCACCGGGTTGCACGCGAGGGGCTCGATCAACTCCTCCGCATAGCGCGCCGTCACCCAGAGCGAATCGAAGGTAGCCTGACCCGCCGGGGTAAGAAAATCGACCGGACAAACGGTGTCCAGACCAGCGCGCACGCCGAAGTGAACGACGCTATGGGGAAAGGGCGTGGACGGATCGCCTAGGACCTGGCCCTCCACGACGATCGTCCCCACGGTGATCGAGGGGTCGATGGCGCCCATGTGGTCGTACTGGGCGACGACCCCCATCCGCACCTCAAGCAACAAGTCCCACTGAGTGGGGAAGTTCGAGTTGGGACCGATATACGTCACGATCCCATCCGCCGCCGCCCGCACCTTGGCTCCGAGGGCGTACTCGATGTCCATGCCGGGATGGCCCTCGGGGTGCCCCCCACCGTGGGCGCCATAGGGCCACACACCGAAGGTCACCAAGTCGCCATCGCCCACGGCGATCGGCATGTTGATGGAGAAGGGTTCGAGCTCGCCGTTGCCCTCAAACACCCAGCGCCCGGCTTCGGTTCCGACGGCGTGCAGGCCGTCCGCGAACATGGCTGGCTCGTAGTCCAGCAGGACCTCGGCGTCGCCGCCCCCCGCTGGCACCCCTGTCACACGCAGGTGCCATTCCATCCGGCTCGGGCCCTGGAGGTAGGCGTGCACCTGACCGTCGTCCACCGTGATGATCTGCTTAAGCTCGGCTATCGCCTCGATGGAGTCGTAGCTGGTGTACCAGGAGGCAAAGTCCGCGGCCCAGTCGGCGCGCGTCTTCCCGTCGTGGACGTAGGTGGAATGCAGGACCTCGATTGCCGTTGCCGACTCCGACTCCAGCGCGTCGCAGAAGCGCGCCAACATGGCCAGCAGGTGGCTGACGTCCGAAGTGTTCGTCAGGCCCCGCTTGCCGCCCATGAAGCTGCCCGAGGCCGAACTCGAGCAGCTCGTACTCGTATAGGTTCCCATCAACAAGAAGCTCGTCGGGTCCAGGGTCCCCGTGAGAGTGGATGAGGTTGAGCAGGACCCTCCAGACGAAGTCTGGATCGTGTGTGCGGTGCCCGCGATGTTCCATGCGTCGATGCCGCCACCACAGGCCAGGAAATCACACTGCCCCGCGCCCGTAAATGCCCCTCCCAGGAAGGTGCCCCCATCCAACAGGCGCGTCGCCTCCACCATGGCCGACGTATCCGCATCGATGAGCAGCCAATGCTCCTCCACGAGCTGCGCCGATGAGCGCACCAAGGTCACTGGAACCGGGCCCGACCCGTCGTCGAAGAAGCCCACGAGTTGCTCGCGGGTGAGGGTGCCCGTGAACATTCCAGCATCGTAGATTCCGTCGCCATCCTCGCCTTCAAAGTCCAAAAGGACGTCGGTGCCCTGGCGCGATCCTCCGACCAGATAGAGCCCGGGAGTTCCCGCCACATAGCCGAGCAA
>JAPKBO010000077.1 GCA_028823395.1 Planctomycetota bacterium
CCTTTCCCCCGTTTTTTCTTCCGGGGTGGGGGGTGGGGGGGGGGGCTTGGGGCCGACCACGGCTTACAGGGGCTGGGTGGATCCGAGGGCCACTTCCAGGACGTGCTGGGCGCAGCGTCGAGCGGCCCCGGCGGGACCGAGTCGCTCGGCGGCGCGCTGCAAGCCCGCCTGACATTCAGTGCGCCACTCTGCATCCAGGTGCGCCCGGCGTAAGAGGGCGGAGACCTCCTCTAGGGGGCCTTCCGCGTTGGCTTGGAAGCCGCGTTCGGGAAGCAGTTCGCCACCAGCGAGGAGGTTGGTGGTGGAGAAGAAGGGAGTGGTCAAGAGGGCGGGGGCGAGTCGGGAGCGAAGACTGCCCCGCAACGCATAGATCACCACGGCTGGCAGGCGATGGTGCAGCAGGTCGGTGAGCACGGTGCCCGAGGCGGCGAGGGCGCTGCGCGCCCGGGACAGGGTGGCGTGCAGATCGCCCACTTCCAGGGTGGCCTGCACCTTTGAGTGCGCCAGGATGCTCTCGATCAAAGGGCGCAGCTCTTCGCCTGATTGGGCGACGGTGATCTTGAGCCCGGGGACCTCACGGGCCAGCGGTGCCGCAGCCCGTAGCATCCAGGGCAAGTGCACCGATACTTCCCCCCTGCGCGAACCTGGCAGGAGGACCAACTCGCAGCGTGACTCCGCTTCAGGTGCCGTGACCTCCACGGTCTGTAACACGTCCAGTTGCGGATGGCCCACGTGCGCCGTGGGCACGGCGCGATCTGCGAACCAACCGGGCTCCCAGGCAAAGATCGTCAGGGCGCGGGTGACGACCTTCCTGTAGGCCGCAGCCCGCCAAGGTCCCCATGCCCAGTACTGCGGTGCCACCATGTGGACGGTGGGCACGCCGTAGCGCCGGGCGATGCGCGCCAAGGGCACGTGCAGAGCGGGTGCGTCCACGGGCACGAAGGCGTCGGGCCTTCGATCCGCGAAGGCCTGGGCGGCGACCTCCAGCATGTCCAGATAGAAGGGGATCTCCTTGAAGACACCCTGGCCGCCCATGGTGGCAGCGGCGGTGGGATCCGCGATGCACTCCACGCCGGCCTTGCTCAAAGTTGCGGGACCGAGCCCAAACAACTCCGGTGGTGGGGCGCCTGCCTCGCGGCAAACCTCGCGCAGGGCTTCGGCCACGCGTGCCGCGTGCCCCGCGCTGGAGGTCTCGCCACAAGAAAGGCAAAACCGCAGGGGGCGGTCCGGGAAAGAGACGCGGGCCGGAAGGGGTGGAGCCTCCAAGACGGGTGCGGGGTCGTTGAGGTGCGCGGCCAAGCGCCTCTTCCAACGCCCCCTGGTCAAGGCGAACCATCCCAGGCGCAAGGGCAGGCCTGCGACACCCAAGAGGGCTCGGGCGAGCTCTAGCCGAGCTGCGCGGCGTGGATGGGGGCGTGGGGCGGACATGGGGCCTGAGCATAGGAGATCGACGCCATGGCCGTCTCGGCTGCGGGCCTCATTCCCCGAGCAGGCCGCGCGTGGCGAGCTCGTGGGTGAGGGCCACGGCATTCTGAAAGGGGATGGCATCCATTCCGAGGGCCTCTGCTGCGGCGATGTTCTCGTGGTTGTCGTCGATCAATAAGCATGCCCCAGGCTGGATTCCGAGCTGCCGCGCAGGCTCCAGGAAGGACTCTGGCGCGGGTTTACGCAGACCCGTATGGCAAGACACGAAGGTCCATGGCACGTAGCGCGACAAGCCCGTGGCACGCTCGACCTGCTCGTACCAGAGCGGGTAGTTGGAGAGCACGTGCATGGGAACTCCGCACTCGCTCAGTTGCGTGAGGACCTCTTGCATCCCCGGTAACCACTCGTAGTGCCGGGCCATGGCGGCTTTGAGTCCCGGCCCGTCCAGGGCTCGTCCATCCCGGAAGAACTTTAGGTAGAAGCTCTCCTCGTCGATCTCGCCGGCTTCAAACTCTGCCCAGGCATGCGGATGTTTCTGATCCAAGAGCTCCTCAAAGGTCAGACCGAGGAAGGCGGGCATCTCCACCCGGAAGGGGTCGTAGACCAGAGTGCTCATCACATCCAGCAGGATGAGCTCGGGGCGAGTGGGTGTGGGCTTCGGATGGGCGGGCATGGCTTCAGGCTACGCACCCCCAGGTGCCTTTGTCCAACGAGTGTCAGTCGGAGCTGACAGAGAGTTCACGCTGCTCCTGCCAACCCCGGATTCCGTCCGTGCCCACGATTAGGTTGGGTCGCTCGTGCCATCCATGGGCCAGGTCCAGGGCGCTGGGCACTGCGGGCTGGTCGGGATGGGAATGCCAGGGGCCGAGGACCTCCAGGTTCTGTTGTCGAGCCGCTAATTCGACACGCATCCAGCCTTGCGGGCAGAGGCTGAAGCGCTGGGCTCCGCCGGCACGGTTGCGTACGCGCACCGCTCGCACCACTCGGGCTTCATCCCCTGAGCGAACGCCTAGGAGGAGTCCGCAGGCCTCCGCTGGTTGCGCCCGTTCACGTGCCCGCAGCAGTTCGGCCCGGGCCCGGTCGCTGAGACGCAATGCGCTCACGGGACGCGGCGCTCGAGGGCGACCACACCACCCAAGTAGGCCGCCACGTTGACGGCCAGCAGCGAGCCCGCCCGGACCGGGTCGAGGGAACTTGCCGAGAGGATCGCGGCGAATGCTTCGATGTCCACCAGGCGGAATGCTGAGTAGTGGGTCAACGTCTTGACCATGTAGAGCGCGAACTCGCCGATGCACGCGAAAAGCATGACGAAGCCGATCTTGAGGGGTTGGCTTCCCATGGCGGAGAACAAAAGGGTGAGGCTGTACAGGGCGCCGAGGAAAAGGCACTGGTGCACGGCGCACAGGGTCAGGTCCCAATAGCCCATGGTCTCGTCCACCAGAGTCAGGAGGGCGGGGATCGTGAGTGTCGTGAGCAGCACGGGCACGCAGACGGCGGCCAGTCCTCCCAGGTAACGCTCGGTGAACAGGCGCCGGCGGGTGACGGGACGCGAGAGCCATAGCTCCATGGTTCCGCGCTGGGCTTCGCCAGCCACTGCGTTCATAGCCAGCAGTACGGCGGCTGCAGCACCGAGGGTGTTGCAGCCTTTGAAGAAGTGTTGGGCGACCACGTAGGCGGGGACGCCGATCATGTCGATGAGGTTCAACTGCTCGGCGAGCATGGGGAGGGGCGCCGCCAACCGCTTCAGGACGCCTGTGTTTTCCGCGAAGCTCGGCCACCAGATGATGGCTACTGCCAGCAGCGCTTCCAGCACCACGAACAGCATGGTTCCGAATAGGAGGTAGTTACGCGCGTCCCTGGATAATCGCATTAGACGCCCCGTACTCCGTAGATGTCCGTGTACATCTGGGCCAAGGACAGGCTTCCATATTCGATGCGCCGCGGACTTTGCAGGTCTGTGAGTTGGGCCACTGCGGCCAGGAACTCCCGCGGATCGCTCTCGCGAATCCAAACGCTGACGCGCCGCCCGGAGGGCTGTATGCGCTCGACTGCGGGGCCTTGCAGGCGTGCCAACTGTTCCTCGTTCAACGCTTCGGCATAGGTTAGGTGGACCAGGCGCGAGGTGCGCTCAAGCACTGAGGCCGGTGATTCATCAGCAATCAACTCGCCCCCGTTCAGGAAGACCATGCGATCGCATGCGCGGTCCACCTCTCCCAGGTGATGCGAGGAGAGCAGCAGGGTCGTCCCACTGTCGGCATCTTTGCGCAGTGCATCCAGCACCTGTCCGCGCCGACTGGGATCCAGGCCGTCGGTTATCTCGTCCAGAATGCGTAGGCGCACGTCCGGTGCCATCGCCGCAGCGAAACATAATTGGCGCTTCATGCCGTGGCTGTAGCCTCGCACTTTGCGCGTCAGCGGCAGGTCGAAGCGTTCAGCCATCTCCAGGGCGCGGTCGTGCGCGCTGGCTTCCCGACCACGCAACAACCAGTACAGGTGTTCGTCGCCGCGCATCTCGCCGTACAGATTTAACTCGCCAGGTGAATAGGTCAGGCGCGCGCGGACGTCGGCACCGTCCCCGCGAACGGTTAGGCCATCTACCTCGGCGTGGCCTGCGTCGGGTCGAATGAGGCCCGTGAGGCAGCGCATGAGAGTGCTCTTGCCACTCCCGTTGGGGCCCAGCAAGCCCGTGATGCCTCCGGGGCCCACCTCAAGATCGATTCCTTTCAAGGCCTGTTTGTCTCCAAACCGGCGCTTGAGTCCGCGGCAGACGATGCGGCCGGTGGAATCGGTGGAGGTGGCGGAGGGGGGAGTCATGGGCTGGCGGTCGCTGGAGCGTGCGCGCTGGGGTACGGTAGCGTCCGTGGGCGAGGCGCACATCATCACTGAGCTAAAGAGCGATCTCCTGGGGAGTGTGGAACTCCTGGGCCGGGGAGAGGAGCGGGTGATCCGACGGTTGGCCACGGGCTCGCGCGTGCCTGGGAGCGCGCTCCTGGCGCGGCACCTGCTGGCCAGGGAGCGGCGCTCTCTTGGGGCCCTGGAGGGGCTGACGGGGATTCCAAGGGTTGAGGATCCCGCACCGTGGGCGTCCCTGGCCCAAGGCCGGCGTGCGGCATCTGTCCTTCTGCGCGAGTACATCAGCGGGGAGCCTCTCCATCGAGCACGAATCCTGCCCCGGGATTTCTTCGACCTGTTGGACAGTCTTGTCCTGACCCTCCACGAACATGGGGTGTGTCACAACGACCTGCATAAGGAACAGAACATCCTGGTGCAGCCCGATGGGCGTCCCGCACTCATTGATTTCCAGCTGTCCTCGGTTCATGTCCGGCGGGGCGGGCTGTTCCGGTCACGTGTGCAGGATGATCTGCGTCACCTGCAGAAGCACCGTCGCCGGTATACCCGGGACGGCCGCGGACCCGCTGGGGAGGCGGAGCAGCATGGAGCGTTCCACGGCTTGCCGCGTACAGGTACATCTGCGCTCTGGCGTAGGACGGGCAAGCCCCTGTACCTGTTACTCACTCGGGGGCTGCTCAATACCCGCGATGGAGAGGAGCGTCGGCCAAGCTCGGGCCCTTGGCCGGAGTGGACTGACGCCTTGGGTCCGGACGGCTCCTAGGGGTGCGGCTGTTTGCAGCGGTCTACGAAGGCCCGCAGCAGTTCCAGGCCACCACTGTTCAGGGCCAGGATGGATTCGGGGTGTGCTTGAACTCCAACTAGGGGGCGTGCGTTGTGACGCAGGGCTTCGATCTCGCCCGCCCCGTTGCGTGCGCTGACGTGCCACTCTTTACTCAGGGTGGCCTCCTCCACAACCAAAGAGTTGTAGCCCGTGAGGTGCAGGGGATTGGGCAGGGCTCCAAAAAGACCTAGGCCGTCGTGCTCTACGGCCCGGGTCTGTCCGTGGAGGAGATCGCGTGCCTGGATCAAGCTTGCGCCCGTGGCCGTGGCCAGAGCCTGGTGGCCGAGGCAGATCCCCAGAGTGGGGATGGGAGGCTGAGCCGGGTCGATCAGCTGACGGACCAACGGTTCGATACATCCCGCCCGCTGTGGGGTTCCCGGGCCCGGGCCGATCAAAATGCCAGCCGAACCCAGCGCCAGGGCGTCGCCTGCCTCCATGTCCGTGCTGCGTGCCGTGTGAACCTCGGCCCCCAAGACCCGGAGCGCGTGCTCCAGGTTGAAGGTGAAAGAGTCCCGATTGTCCAAAAGGAGAATCACAGGCGCACATTACCCCCCCTTGGAGGGGCAGCCAAGGGCCCCGAATAGGGCCAAGAAGCCCTTGGGGGCCACAAAAGCGGGTTGGGGAGGCTCAGGGACTCCTTCGGGGCCCCGATTTCTACCACTTCCATTTCCCTTGCTGGGGTCCTAGTGTTCGCGACGATGAACATCGTCATCGTCGGAGCGGGCGAGGTCGGTCGCTATCTGGCCAAGATTCTTAGCCAGGAAAAGCACGCCGTCACCATCGTCGACAAGGATCCGGTCAAGGCTCAAACCCTGACCGAGTCCCTGGACGTGCAGGCCATCGTGGGCGATGGCACGCGCGCCGGGGTGTTGAATCAGGCCGGTACCTCCAAGGCCGATCTGGTGGTGGTGGTCACCGACCAGGACAAGGTCAACATGCTGGCCTCGCATATCTCCAAGCAACTGGGAGCCACTCGAGTGATCCTGCGGTTGCACGACATGCGGCCCTTGGACGGCTACGAGTTTTTCTACAAGCAGGCTCTGGGGTTTGACGTCGTCCTTTCCACGGAGGTCTTGGCGGCCAACTTCATCGTGGAGATGGTGCGCCAGCATCACGCTCTGGAGGTGGAGTCCTTCGCAGAGGGCCGCGTTTATTTGCGGCGCTTCCCCTTGCGCGAAGAGAGTGAGCTGACGGCCGAACCCTTACAGGATCTGCGCCTGCCATCGGGGGTGCTTGTGGTCGCCGTGAACCGCGGCGGCAAGATGTTCATTCCCACCGGCGAGGACACCCTGGCCGTCAAGGACCAGCTGTTCATCATTGGTGGAGCACGGGACTGCGATGCGTTTGAGCGCATGGCCGGCGAGAGCGCTCCCTGGAGCCGGGCGGCCGTGATCATGGGTGGCGGCAGCCTGGGATCCCAGCTGACTCGCACCCTGGCCAAGGTGCCCGGTCTGAGCGTGCGTGTGATCGAGCGCGATCCCATAAAGGCGCGGTTGCTAGCTGCTGAAGTGGATGACTCGGTCATGGTGATCGAGGGCGACGCCACGGATCTCGACCTGTTGTCTGAGGAGCGTGTCGGTGAGGCCAACGTCTTCGTAGCGACCACTAAGGACGATGAGAACAACATGATCGCCTGCCAGTTGGCCAAGGCTCAGGGCGTGGATCGTTCGGTGGCTTTGATCAACAAGGGGTCGTATACCACCGTCTACGACCTGCTTGGTTTGGACCAGGCCGTCTCGCCACGCCTGCTGTGCGCTAGCAAGATCCTGCGCTTTGTGCGCGCCGGCTCCCCGTCCACGATCAGTGTGCTGGCGGAGGGCAAGGCGGAGGTGCTCGAACTGTTGGCTCCCTTCCCCGAGCCCATCAAGGTCAAGGCGCTGGGGCTCCCCAAGGGGGCAGTGATCGGAGCCGTCATTCACGAAGATTCAGTCAAAATTGCCCGTGGCGAGACGACCATCCACCGCGGGGACAGGGTGATTCTCTTCGTCCTGCCCGGTACTCACGAGGCCATCGAGAAACTGTTCCGCGACTAGCGCACGGAATTTTATGAACTTCCAGGCCGTCCATCGCCTACTGGGCTTCGTCATTCTCATTGTGGCGGGCTTCCTGCTTGTTCCTGCTGGAGTGGGCTGGATCTATACCGAAACGGAAGCCGCTTGGGCTTTCGTCTTGGCCGCCGGGGTGACGGCGGTTCCCGGGGCGTTCCTGGTGCTGCGCGGCCGAGCTGAGCGCTTGAGGCTGGCGGCCGTGGTGGCGGCCGATCCCACTGCGGCTAGCAGGGTCGACAACACGCGTTTCTATCGGCGGGAAGGTTTGGCTGTGGTGGGGCTGAGCTGGCTGGTGGCGGGCCTGGCAGGCGCCGTGCCCTATCTTTTCACGGACACCTTCGACTCCTGGGTCAACGCATTCTTCGAATCGGTCTCGGGATTCACCACTACCGGATCCACGGTCATGTCTGCGGGGCAGATTGATGGGATGTCCCACGCCGTGGCCTTCTGGCGCTCCTTCACCCACTGGCTCGGTGGCTTCGGGATCGTGATGGTCTTCGTGGTCCTATTCCCGACCGGGGGCCGCAGCCTGTTCCGTTCCGAGGTGCCCGGAGTAGACCGTGAGGCGGCCCACCAGCGTGTACACGATTCGGCCCTGATGCTGATGCGTATCTACGTTGGAATCAGCGTGCTCGAGTGCGTCCTCTTGTACTTCGTGGGCGGGATCGGCCTCTTTGATTCGGTGCTGCACACGTTTGGCACTATCGCCACGGGCGGCTTCTCGAATCACTCAGCCAGCGTGGGGTACTTCGACTCCGTCCCGGTTGAGGTGATCCTGACGACCTTCATGTTCCTGTGCGGATTCAACTTCGCGCTCTACGACAAGCTCTTGCGTGTGGGCCCCCGGCCCTTCTGGCGTTCCCTGCTGGGCTCCTCTGAGGCCTTGGCTTATGTGGGCCTCGCCGTGGGTGCCACCCTGCTCATCGCCACCGTGCTTTGGCTGGATGGAGGGAGTAATGGCATGGCGCAGGACCCGACGGGCAGCCTCCGGGACTATCGCAGTTTCTGGCAGGCTGTTCGGGACTCGTCGTTCACAGTGGTCTGCATGCAGACCAGTACGGGGTACAGCACGGCGGATTTTGACGCCTGGCCCCAGTTCTGCCGAGTGTTGTGCATGGGGCTGGCCGTCATCGGCGCCTGTGCAGGATCCACGGGCGGTGGCATCAAGATGGTGCGCCTCATGATCGTGGCCAAGGCTGCCCTGGGAGGCGTGAAGCGCTTTGTGCGGCCTCGTGCCGTGCAGTCGGTGCGCATGGACGGAGAGGCTCTGCCAGAGCCCGTGGTGGCGTCGGTGACGGGCTACTTTGCCCTGTGGGTGTTTGTCTTCATGGGGGGGACCCTGTTCCTGACCGCCTTCGGCACGGATCTCGAGACCGCGGGCTCCGCCGTGCTGGCCACCTTGAACAACATCGGCCCCGGTCTGCATCTTGTGGGCGGCACCCAGAACTACGACCACTTCCACGACCTCGTCAAGATCGTGCTGAGTCTCTTCATGATCCTCGGGCGCCTGGAGTTCTATGCGCTCGTGGCCCTGTGTGTGCCAGGTTTCTGGCGACGCTAGCCGACCGCTCTACATGATGTCTTCGCGGTAGACCCAGGGCTTGCGGCGCAAGTGATCCCGACGGTGGGTGACCAATCGCCAAAGGTAGCGCGGGCCCAACACGGACAGATAGGTCTTGTTCGCAATCCGGATGCGCGCGGATACCAGGCCGATCAGTCGCCGATCATTTGAATCGAACGGGTTCTCCCAGAACACGCCGGCGCCCACCTGGTCGTCGCGGCGCAGCATAATCTGGGGGGCCGTGATGAGCAGGCCGTGTATGTGCTCATCGACGTGCACGCTCACCTCCTCCTCCCAGGCGCCATCCTCAGTGCGGCCGCGCAGGATGAGAGAGTCGCCCGCCTTGGGGTCGTGAAACTTGAGGGGGACCGAGGGCAGGCGGATCTCTGTCTCGGCGGTGTACAGGCCGTGACCAATGGGCTCGACCACGGCGGCCTCGATATTCGGGCCGTCACCGAAGTGCGCCTCGACCTCGATATCGCCGGCGCGCACGGTGCGCCCCAGGAAGACCAAGCCGTAGGACGTGCAGACTCCGAGCTCGGAGCCGGTCTCACCGTAAATGCGCAAGGTGGCGTCGGCGGCCTCGCGCGTTCCGATGCAGGCGGTTACGAGGGGCAGAAGCAGGCAGGCGAGGTAGGTGCGGTAGGGGATCAGCATGTTGGAGGAGAGTCGGGAGATTCGCATGTGTGCCATCGGCAGGTTGGAGTCAGTTCTGGCGGGGCTACTTGCCGCGGACGATGTACTCGCTCCAGGAGGCTTCCAGGGCGGCCCAATCCACGCCGGTGAAGGCTGCATCGTTGGCCGCTTGCGGGTCGCCAGTCTCGATCAGGGTAGCGAGGTAAGTGGGCAAAATCGCGTCCCAATCGGCCTCCCAGTTTTTTGCGCGGTTGGTCTTGCCCGTGCGCAGGAAGTACATGAAGGACCAGCCGTGGGGATAGCGTGAAAAGGTGTCTTCCTGGCCCGTGCGGGGGTTGGTCAGGGGCGCTCGGGCGTAGTACTGGGCCTTGGTCGCCGCAACCAGGGACTGGAGAGGGACGTTCTTATCCTCTCGGATCTCGGCCTTGATCGTGGAGTTGCGCCAGTCGAAGCGACCCAACTCGTAGTGCCGGCGAGAATTGAGCTTGTAGCCCGAGTAGAAATCTGCGTTGCCCTCGTTGTACCAGGTGCCCGGTGAGAGGTTGGCGAAGAAGTAGTAGATGAACTGGTGGAAGGCCTCGTGGTTGAGGGTGGCCCAGGTGTTGCGGCGACCGCCAGTAGCTTGGTCGTCGAAGATCACCAGCTCCTCGGTGGCGGACCACCAGTACCCGGCCGATCCGGCGGGGCCGCCGTAGCGCATGTAGTCTGCGCGGCTGTCGCACACGCGCACCACGCTGCAGCGTGAAAGTTCGCGCGGCGAGGCGCTTTGCACTTGCGAGAGTTCGGCTTCGGGGGCGGCCGGTTTGTCGCCATCCTTGTTCTTGCCGCGCGCATCGCGGCGCCGCTGCTTTTGGGACTCGGAGGCCGCCAGGGCTAACTCCTCGGGGAATTCCTTCTCGTATTGCTCGCGTATGGCTTCGAGGCGCTCCTTGATCTCCTCCAGGAACTCATCGTCATCTGAGTTAGAGATCACGAAGTAGTTGGGGGTGGCGTGCAACTCCCAGCCTGGGTTGGCCCCAACCATCTCCAGCAGGGCGCGGTGCTTCTCGGCGCGTACGCCGCTGCCGCTGACCGATGAGGTGTCCAGATCTTCGAGGTCCACGCGCGAAAAAGTACCGGCGATCTTGCGGATCTGTGAGCGCCACTTACTCCAGTCGCGTTTGTCCGAGGGGGCGCTGAAGAGTACGGCGACCTCCTTGTCTTCCGTCAGCACGAAACGCTTGGCCCAGAAATGCAGGCTGCCCGGATTTTTCTCGCCGCGTGGGCCACGAAATTCACCCTTGGCGAGATACAGCACCTCATGCCCGCCCAGAGTGCCCTTGACTTTAGATTCGTCCTCGTCGAGAACCTCGAAATCCGCGATCGTGATACTGGTCTGCAGGTCGACATCGCGCCCCTTTAGCCAATCGGCCAGGGTCTTGTAGTACGAGGTGACGGCGGCCCGCTGGGCGTCCCTCTGGTTCTTGATGAGCGGTGCTTCGTAGCTCTTGTCGAAGACCAGCAGCCACATGGTGGGAGCGAAGCGTGTGCCGTCCGATTGGCTTACGGTTCCATCACGCTTGGGGACATACCGGCCAAGGACGTTGGGATTGCCACGCTCGTCGGGGAAGAAATCCCAGTCCTTGGGGGTCCGGATGCGAAATCCGTGGCGCGTCGTCTCTTCGTAGTACTCGCGGCCAGACTTGGGCGGCAGTTGTGCGCTGGCGCATGAGCACATGCTCACTCCGGCGAGTTTCTCAAGCGGCGCGTTCAGGGGACCCAACTGCAGCAGGCCGACGCAAACAAAGAGACCGAGGCGGCGGAAGGGGATCATTGAGGCGATTTGGGGCTTGGCGAGCGCTTGATGAACGATCAGCGTACAGCTTTCACCGGAGGCCTGCACGGCAGGGTTCTCTGTTGCACCCTGGGGCGACTATCATGGGCGCGTGACAAGCTCAAAGTACGAGGCGATCTGTTTGGACTTGGATGGCACCCTGCTGACGGGGGAGGATCGGATCCTGCCTGAGGTGGTGAGCGCGTTACATGCGGCTCAAGAGCGAGGCTTCCTGGTCATGGTTGTGACGGGTCGCTCCAAGATCGCCACTCTGCCGGTGCTGGATGAGATCGGTATCAATGGGCCTGCCATGGTCTTCAACGGCGCAGCTGTCTACTGCCCGGTTAAGAAGCGGCTCATTGAGGAACGCACGCTCTCCAAGCGCGCCATGGAGAGGGCTTGCGCCTACGGTGAGCGCAGCGGCGACATGACCCTGCTGATGAGTTCGGATGACAAGGTCTGTGCCCACCCTCGCAATGATCGCGAGCGCGCCAACCTTGAGGGCCTTGTGGGCGTGCGCTGTGTGGATCGGGCAGAGTTGCGCGAGCAACAATTCGTGATCCGCGTGTGCTTCATGGCGGAGCACTCGGCTGGATCCTTGAGCTACTCAAAAGTGATAGCTGAGGCCATGGGGGAGCACTTCTACAGCGTCCACTTCCCCCTGTCTTTCCTTCCAAAGCACCGCCAAAGCCCCTTTCAGGTCGTGGATGTCCAGCCCCCATGCCGCGGCAAGGCCGAGGCCCTACGGTTCCTGCAGGATAGCTATGGCATTGCGCCCGAGCGGGTTGTGGCTGTGGGGGATGCCCGCAATGACACGCCGCTGATCGAGGCTGCGGGTCTGGGGGTCGCCATGGAGAACTCCATGGAGGAGCTCAAGCTGGTGGCGGATCGCGTCATCGGTCACCATGACACGCCGGCGATTGCGGACCTAGTGCGCGAGTTGTTCCTGTAAGCCGGAGCTTAGGACGAGCTGCTGGAACCCTTGTCTTTCTTGGGCGTCGTCGATGGCTTCGCGCCCTTGGCCGGTGGAGTCGCTCCCGACTTGTCATCCTTGGACTTATCCGATGCGGGCTTATCTGCTGCCTTGTCCTTCTCGTAGGACGAGGAGCGGTAGTCGGTTTCGTAGAAGCCCGATCCCTTGAATAGGATTCCAGCTCCGGTCCCGATCAGGCGCTGCAACTTGAGCGTCCCGCACTCTGGGCACTTGCGCTTGGGACCCTCGCTCATGGACTGGTACATTTCCAGTTCGTGTCCGCAGGCGCGGCAGCGATAGTCGTAGGTAGGCACTAGCCTTCGCCTTTCTGTGCGTCTTCGGCTGACTCTGTGTCTTCAGGCGACGGTGTGTCTTCAGGCGACGGTGTGTCTTCGACCGACGGTGTGTCTTCGGCTGAATCTATGTCGACTTCAGGCTCGGGTTCGGCAGCCACTCGAACCTGGGCGTAACGCAGCACGTCGCCGGCCATGGTGAATCCACGGCGCATGACCTCGACGATCTGCCCGGCCTCCACGTCGGTTGTCTCGACTGTGGCGACGGCCTGATGTAGGTCATGGTCAAACGCGCCCTCTTGAGTCTCCATGGGGGCCACCCGATGGCGCTCGAGCAACGCCATCAATTGGTCGCGGGTCATTTGCACGCCGACCTTGAGGTTCTTGGCTTCCTCGTGCTCTACGGGCGTTGCCAGGGCCATGTCCAGGAAATCGAGGATGGTGAGCATCTCCTGCAGCAGAGCCGTGCGCTCGCGGCCCACGGCGCCCTGCACATCGTCGAAGGTGCGACGCTTGAGGTTCTGGTAGTCGGCGCGCGCACGGTGCCAGTTACCCAGGTACTCGTCGCGCTCGCGCTCGGCTTGTTCGAGTGGGGTCTCGTCGCGGGTGGGCTTCTCGGGCTCCGGGGCAGAGTCATCGCCAGCGGAGGTCTGCACTTCGGGCGCTTCGCCCTGATCTCCGTTGAGGTGCTCTTCTTTGCTCTTTTTGGTCTTCTTGGCCATGTCCACTTTTTCGCTGCTCCTCTCAGGCAAAGAAATCGGTCACCCGTTCAAAGAAGTTCTTCTTGCCGGTGCGCTCGTTTTCGATCTCGGTGAATTCCTCTAGAAGTTCCTTCTGCCGGTCGGTGAGCTTGGTGGGTACCTCGCAGAAGACGCGCACCAATTGGTCTCCACGGCCGTGGCCTTCGATGCGGGGAAGGCCCTGATCGCGCAGGCGGAAGATCTTGCCCGGCTTGGTACCGGCGGGCACGCTCATATCTACGCGGCCGCGCAGGGTTGGGATCTCCACCTTGTCCCCCAGGGCGAGCTGGGCGAATGAGAAGGGCACGTCGGCAATCACGTCGGGGCCACTGCGCTGGAAGATCTTGTGCTCATACTCGCGGATGATGCAGTACAGGTCGCCCCGGGGCGCACCCACGGCACCCACATCACCTTCGCCGCTGATGCGCAGGCGCATCCCTTCCTCAACGCCGCTGGGGATGGATATTTCGATTTCGGTTTTCTCGTGCTTGCCGCCCTGACCGCGACACTCGACACATGGCGACTCGACGCTCTGGCCTGCACCCCGGCAGGTGGGGCAGGGCTGTGCCATCGAGAAGAAACCCGCATTGCGACTGACCTGGCCACGTCCATCGCAGGTGCCGCACTTCTTCTTGCCCGTGCCTGCCTTGCAGCCCGAGCCTTCACAGGTGTCGCAGCGCTCGCGGCGTTTGAGGCTGACGGTCTTCTTGACGCCGGTGTCGATCTCTTCAAGCGTCAGCTCAAGGGCGATCTGGAGGTCTCGCCCTGGTGTCGGGCCCCTCTGGGCGCGGCCGCCACCGAACATATCTCCGAAGATGCCGCTTCCCCCGCGGCCGCCTCCGAATACGTCCCCGAAGGCAGAGAAGATGTCCTCCATGTTGGAGAAGCCCTGTCCTGCGCCGCCCTGTCCAAAGGCCGCGTGGCCGAACTGGTCGTACTGCTGGCGCTTGGAGGAGTCCGACAGGATGTCGTAGGCCTCGGCCCCTTCCTTGAAGCGGTCCTCCGCATCCTGGTTCCCCGGGTTTTGATCGGGGTGGAATTTTAGAGCGAGCTTGCGGTAAGCCTTCTTGATCTCGATGGCTTCCGCATTGCGCGAGACGCCGAGCACCTCGTAGAGATCACGCTTATCACTCATGGTGGAGGCGGAGGACGGTGGAGAGGGGGGGACGAAACGTGGCGGGCAGGCTTGGAGTCGCCCACCCGCCACGAAAATGACGAGCTCTTGACGAGCTAGGCTATTGAACCATCGACGGCCTTGTCGCCGGCAATTTCGGTCACCATGGAGTCTGTGGTCAGCAGGAGACCAGCGATGGATGCTGCGTTCTGAAGGGCCGAGCGCACGACCTTGGCGGGGTCAATGACCCCGGCCTTGATCATGTCCACGTACTCGCCGGTCAGGGCGTTGTAGCCCGTCGTCTTCGAGCGTTCGCGAATGTTCTCGGCAACCACGGCACCGTCTTCACCGGCATTCATGGCGATCCAGCGCAGGGGATCTTCCAGGGCGCGCTCGATGATCATGGCGCCGAATTTCTCCTCGCCTGAGTAGCGTCCCTTGGCCACAGCTTCGGCCGCGCGCAACAGAGCCACGCCACCGCCGGGCACGACGCCCTCTTCGATAGCAGCTCGGGTGGCGTTGAGCGCGTCTTCCACGCGGTCTTTGCTGGCTTTCATCTCGGCCTCGGTTTGCCCGCCGACCTTGATCAGGGCAACGCCACCGGTGAGCTTGGCCAGACGCTCCTCAAGCTTCTCCCGGTCGTAATCGGAACTGGTGTTCTCGATCTGTGCCTGGATCTGGCCTGCGCGCTCCTTGATGGCCTTGGGCTTGCCGCCACCGCGCACGATGGTCGTGGCGTCCTTGCTGATCGTGACCCGCCCGGCTTTGCCGAAGAAGTCTGCACCGACCTTTTCAAGGGGAACGCCGAGTTCTTCCGTCAGCGCCGTGCCGCCCGTCAGGGTCGCGATGTCCTCGAGGTAGGCCTTGCGTCGCTCACCGAAGCCCGGCGCCTTGACGGCACACACGTTCAGGATGCCTTTGAGGCGGTTGATGACCAGGGCCGTAAGGGCCTCACCGTCGATGTCTTCGGCGATGATCAGCAGCGGACCACCGGCTTGCATGCCGGCTTCCAGCACAGGGACGAACTCCCGCAAGTTGCTGATCTTCTGGTTGCAGATAAACACGTTGGCGCTCTCCATCTCGCATACGAGCTTGGAGAGGTCCGTGGCGAAGTAGGGGGACAGGTAGCCCTTGTCGAACTCCATGCCCT
>JAPKBO010000286.1 GCA_028823395.1 Planctomycetota bacterium
AGAGGATAGAGCACATTCCGTGCCAACGGAACGGGGCTCCGGCTCATCCCCACGCCCCATGGCGGCATCTGCTGTGCAGAAACGCACGCTCCATGGTGCAAGATCGCACATGGGTGCGAGTCCGGCCATCAGCCCCTGGATCACACCCCCTAATCACCGGACGAGGCATCCAAATCCGGTTCTTGCTTCGATCCGTCCTCCGCATGTTCCGGATTCTGGTCCAAAACAAGGGGTTCCTCATGGATTCCGCCCACCGGGAGAGGCCCGGGCACATCTTGAGGTTGGTCCGGAAAGGGCTGGGAAGGGTGAGCCCGCTCATAGGTCTCAAAGCTCAACTCCAGCGGGGCGGCCTGACCGGCCCAAACCCAGTAGGCCAGCACGGGCAGAGCGACCAAATGGAACAAAAGACTTGCAGCAGCGACCCTCAGGACCGGACTGGCACTCAACCCCGTGCGCATGTAGCGACCCACCAATCTGAAGTCTCCACGCCAGGACAGGTCCTCGCCCGTGGTCTGGGAGAGGATGCGCTGGCTCAAGACCGACGCACGCTGCGCCTGTCCCCGGTCAATTCCACGCAAGGCGCTGCGCATGCGTTGCACATCCACGTCCAATTCCGTCGCCTCCGCGGAATCGACACCGCTCCGGTTCAACACGCGCTCCAGCAGATCCTCCCCGGTTAGGGGATCCTGCGGGAAGTGGCTTCGATCCTCGACACTCACTGCGGGCCATCCTTGTCCGCATCTGAAGAGGCTCCGCTTGGAGCATCCTCTAACGCGCTGCGCAGGTTACGCACGGCGTGGAACATTCTGGACTTCACGGTCCCCACCGGCACTTCGAGGATCTCACTGATCTCTTGGTACGGCAGTTCCTGCATGACCCCTAATTCAAAGACGAGACGTTGCCCCTCCGAGAGTTGCACGAGAGCCAGGATAAGGCGCTCGGCCTCCTCGCGTTGTTCGAGCGCCCTACCGGGCTCCGCTTGGCGCTCATCGGCCAGGGAGTCGAGCAGGGAAGGCATGTCGTCGCCGACAGGCCCTTGCGTTCGACGCGGCTCGCGACCCACCTTGCGCACCCTGTCAATCCACAGATTTCTCGCCACCCTGAACGCAAAGGCGCGGAAGCGCCCTTCGGCGCGATAGGAGTCGGCTTGGCGGTACAACTTGAAGGCTAGGTCTTGGGTCAGGTCCTCCGCCTCGCTGGGTTGTGCACCCAGGCGGCGGAAGAATGCGAGGAAGGTGGGGGTTTCATGGATAACGAAGGCTTCGAAAGGCTTCGTATCTCCCTCCCCTAGGGCCACTAGGGGGTCAGATTCGGCCTTCCAGTCCTCAGTCAACGCTCCCCCCAACGCCCCGGCGGGGGCAGAGGTTCACCTTCCTCGGCCTTTTTAGGGTCTGACACCTGGATTTTTCCGCTCTCTCCAAGCGCCTCCAGCGCCTCCTCCAGCCAGTCCATGGGTCCTTCACCCCTAATTCCGACCTGAATGTGCCGCACATCCATGCTCTGGCCCTCAGGCGGGTAACTAAGGGTGATAACCACGTGTGGGTCGGGCAACCAGTCATGGACTCGTTCGGCCCACTCCACCACGCTAACGCCCTCGCCTTCCCAGGCTTCCAGCGCCCCATCACCCAGAAAGGCCTTCTGTCTGCCCTCCATCCAAGCGTCAAAGTGGTGCAAGGGTAGCCGTCCCCCCTCGTGGGTCTGCATGAGCGTATAGCTAGGGCTACTGATAGGTTGCTCAAGGCCCAAGCCACGGGCTAACCCGCGCACGAGGCAGGTCTTGCCGGCACCAAGGTCCCCATGCAGGGCGATCAGCACACCAGCCGGCACAACCCGACCAAGCCCCTGCCCCAGGGCCTCGGTGTCCTCCGGGCAAGCACTCATGCAGTGGGCCAGAATTCTAAGCTCCATGTTTCCAGCCCCCCTGGTCCGGATGCCATGGGCCGCAAAGCCCGTCCACAGACAAAGTCAAACCGGCCCCCTTACGGGCGGAGCCAATTTCCAGCACCGGGACTCCAGCTCTTTTGGCAGCGGCCATCAGAGCGCCCAACTTTGAACGGGGGACCGCCGCCAACAGCTCATGGTCCTCCCCATCGTGCAGAGCATGGTCAACAGCGGTGCGGCCGGACTCGCGCGCTGCACGCCGAGCATCGGAGTGGACTGGAACGTGATGTAAATCGATACAAACTTTTGATGCCCGGCCCATACGGTAAAGATCCCACGCCAGCCCATCTGAAACATCCATGAGAGCCGTCGCTCCATTACGGTAAAGCAAGCGCCCCTGTTCGATCCTCGGAACAATGCGTAGATGGCGACCCAGGAGGCTCCCGCCGCATGGGCCGGTGCACAGGAGCGCGTAACCCGGCCGAATACGGTCACGGCCCGGCGGTTTTTGTTTTCCCGGAAGGCTCCCCTGGGCCGTCACCGCTAGAGAAAGAGGCCCCGGCGAGCAGGTGAGATCCCCTCCCACCAAAGGGGCTCCATACTTGCTCCCCTCCCGGTCCACGGCACCGATCAACTTGCGCAGGTAAGTCTCATCCGCATCCTTGGGAGCTCGCAAAGCAAGCAGCAGAGCCCGCGGGCGGGCAGCGGTCGCCGCTAGGTCGGAGAGGACGCGAGCCGCAGCCTTACGCCCAAGCAGTCCAGCTGTGGTTTCCATCGTGGCATGCACGCCAGCGACGACCTGGTCCGTACACACAACCGACCTACCGGACCATGGGCGTAGCACGGCCGCATCGTGCCCCACGCTACCGCTCAGGCAGGCGGGGCGGCCTCGCCCTGCCAGCCAACGGTGCAAGCTATCCTCACTCCAACTCATGGTGGGCCAGATTAGCCCCTGAGAGGGCGATCCGTTCAGTCGTTCTTGCCGGCTTCAAACGCCATGGAGCCGTTGATGCTCCCCACCAGTTTCCCATCCTTGAGGCGCGCCTCCACAGGCAGCATCCCCGCGTGTGGGTAATCGTATTCAAAAGTAAGGGTCCCAGTCTTTGCGTCCCACTTGCCGTCCGTAAGGGGAGAGTCGGATTGGGAGGACTTGTAGCTGCCCTTGACGACCCCACCGGGGTAAAGGGCCAGGGTCAGGGTAAAGGTGGCGTCCATCTCGCTGAAGCTCCCAACCCACACGCCGTTCAGGGGGCTCTCAAGCGTCTCCTGCCGTTCC
>JAPKBO010000287.1 GCA_028823395.1 Planctomycetota bacterium
GATCTGGCCCTCCTCTGGCGCAGGTTCCGCGTGAAGTCGGACGAGGTGGCAGGCTTGGGTGCCTTTGGCGTCCTCTTCCATCTGAGCGCTGCCCTGGTGATATTGCCTGATGTGGCAGCCAGCCCCTGGGGGGTGCTGGAGATCATCAACCTGTCCTGGTTCCACGTGGGCTTCCTTGGCGTCGGCACTCTTGCCTGTTTGCCTCTCTGCCTGCTGAAGTCCGCAAGCCCAGGGCAAGGGGCCGGCCTGCGCCTCTACCCCCGGGTGCTGATCGGGCTGCTTGGACTGGCTGGCTTCGTCATGGCTTGGGGGCCGGTGGGAGAGAGCGTGGCGGAGGGCCTACGGTGGGCTACGGGCTCCAACTCCTTTATGGGTCGTATTCACGAATCTCAGCCTTTGGGGTGGGGCAGCATCGGCGGTTGGGAGCCTCTGACGCGCTGGCTCGGATGGGGTGTAGTCCTTCTGCCCTTGGCCTGGTGGCATGGGGCGCGCCGCGGGGAAGGTGCGCTGTTGCCCTACTTGGTGGCCGTCCTCCTGTACTTGTTGATGGCTCTTTTTCAACGGCGGTTCGCCGAGGGCCTGACGGCGCCCATGGCCGTTCTGCTTGGAGTCTGGTTGGGCCATCTCACCTGCTCGATGCCAGCCCGTCGCCTGCCGTACGGGCTGCTGGCTCTTGCGGTGGCTCTCCCGTTGTTGAGCCACGTGCGCACCGTATCCAACACCTTGTCGCGATCCACTGCGGGTTCGCGCTTCCTGCAGACCCTCTCCGTCGAACGCGAGCGCGGACTGCGCGATCTCTGCGCCTGGTTGGGTACTCACGGCAGCGATGAACAGGCGGTCCTCGCTCAGTGGGATCTGGGGCACATGATCGAGTGGGGTGCTGGGCGGCCAACGGTGGCTACGAACTTTGGTTCGTACTTGGGCCGAGAGAGCTTCCTCGACCCTTGGCGCTTCTTGGCCGCTGGCTCCGATGAGGATGCCGAGGCCCTGTGCGAAGAGCGGCGGGTGCGCCACGTTCTTCTCGGGTCGGATTGGATGCGCAACCTGGACACGATGACGCGCGTATTGGCTGACGATCCCCGATTGGGTTTCTCCGAGGATAGTCTCGTGGCGCGCCTCCTGCCGTGTGCTTATGGGGATGAAGTTCCGGGCCGGCCTCATCCGGATTTCCTACGTCTGGTGGCCGTTGGCGAGCCCCTTTCCGATGGCCAGCCGGCCGGGTGGATATGGGAGAAGGTTGCCGGAGCTGTATTGGAAGTGAAGGGCTCCGTTGGTCAGGTCCTGCGTGCGCGTGTGCGGCGCAACTTCAACGGGCAGCAGGCTCAGCTCGTTTGGATGGGGGAGGCTGTGGTGGATGCGGATGGCCTCGCGCGCCTGCGGGTGCCATGGAGTACCGAGGACGAGGAGTCCGGGGAGGCCGCCGCTCCCCTTCGATGGACGATGGGTCAAAGCAAAGGCATCGCCGAGGTACCCCTCGATGCTGTTTTGGCTGGGGGGAGATGCACCTCGCTCCGTGATGATTAGGTGAAACCTACGTCCCCGGGGCGGCTAGGCATTGCCAACTCTGGCATGCTGCGCCCCATCCCCGAGCACCGGCTCCTTCGCTGGTTCGCTTACCGATTCAATGAACGATCAGACTAATTTTCGGCGACCGCTGGCGGCGATCGTCTACCTGCTTGCCCTGCTTTGGGCGGGAATGCCATCGGCCCTTGGCCAGCAGCCATTCAACACGATTCCGCACAAGCGACTCGTCAAAGACTTTCTCGCGCGCAGTGGGCGTGCTGATGCCTCTCCGGACACGTTCTCCACGGAGGATTTTCTCGATCAAGGGTACGTCCGCATTCGACTGGGCTTGTTTGAGTTGTTCCTCGATCGCGAGAGCGCCCGTTCCCTGCCCGACGCAGACAATTTCAAGAAGGTCTGCGCCAGCGTTCTCGTCCTACAGGATCGTTGGCTCGATTGGGTGGCGCCCAGCGCAGATGCCGATGAGATCGCTCTCATACGGGATGATCTGAAGGAGCTCTCGAAATGGGTGAAGCGTGTGCGCGGGAGTCAGATTGCTAAGCTCGTTAAGGGCATGGAAGACTGGGAAAGCGACGAAGCGTCGGACCTCTATGTGGGATTGAACGCTCGTGCTTCGGTACGGGAAATCGCCGATCAACTAGCTAAGGCCATGGGTACGGGCGCCTACATGGGGCTGGATCGTGAGGACATGCCGGAGTCGGTCATACTGGCCCCGCGCCGCTTGCCCTTCATCGAATGGGTGTCCTTGGCGGGCTGGGTGCACCCCGATCTGAAGTCCAGCTTCTGGCAGGATGACGTGGCCGTTTGGACCCAGTTCTACATGGATCGTTACAAGGTCATGTCCCTGGAGTTCGGGAGCGGAGCCAGCAACTGGTCTGCCGGGATCGCCATGAATTCGCGCGTTGCCACGGGAATGGAGCAGCAGCTGACCCAGCTGGCGACCAACTCCCTAGTGGACAGCTACTACGGGGGCCGGGTGCCTGAGTCCTTCGCCGGCGCGCTGGCCGTCAACCTGGTGATTGACGTGTTTGGCGAGTGCCGCACACGGGCAGATGGAGACCTGCGTTCGCGTCGCACCGAGGCCTACGAGCGCTTTGTTCCCGGCGGCCTGTCCGAGGGCGGCTGGCTCCCTGCAATTTCAGCAGACAGTTGGTGGAGGCAAGAGTCCAACTACGGTGCAGATCGATTCGTAGGGCCTCTAGGTTCTGCTCAGAAGAACGGCTACAAGGACAGCCGTGATCGAGTGCGTACCTTCCGGTTGCGCAACGACGCCGACAGCCACAATGAGATCGTCCGCGCCCCGTTCCTGGGCTTGGCCGCAGCCGAGATGCCCATACCCGGGTCGACATTCCGCGGCGACTACAAGGAGCTCCTGCGTGCCTACCGCACGGCCTTCGTCCACTGGCTCCACAGTGAACGCTCCAAGGACGCCGAAGGCCTCTTTTCTAAGCTGCTCGTCCAGCTGGCGGGTACTGAAGAGGATCTGGAGCAGGCACTTGAAGCCCTCTACGGGGTTCCGCTATCGAGTGCCGAGCTCACGGAGGAAGACCTCGAGGGGCAATTCCTCGACTGGATCTTGCGCCAGTAGGTCCCGGGGCTAACGCGCGTAGCCCAAGCTCTTC
>JAPKBO010000288.1 GCA_028823395.1 Planctomycetota bacterium
GGAAGCCCCGCCGTCATGCACCAGGACCTGACCCTGTTGGCGAGCCAGATGCCCCTCAATCAGTTCGGGTACTTCCTTGCCTCGCAGACCGCCGGGTTTGTCTCTGCTCCGGGCGGTTCCCAGGGTGATCTCTGTCTGGGCGGCAAGATCGCGCGTTTCTCAAAGGATCTGCGCAACGCCGGCACCAGCGGTAGCTTCAGTCTCGACGTGGACATGATGAACATTCCGGCCAACCCGCCCGTTGCTATCAATTCTGGTGAGACCTGGCACTTCGTGGCTTGGTTCCGGGACAAGAACCCCACGCCGACGTCCAACTTCACCGGGGGCGTGTCCGTCCTGTTCCAGTAAGCCGGCCCGCGCTGATACCGCAGACTCTTCGAGCCTATTGCTCGTCTTCGCGTACGAGCTGTAAGGCGTCTGCGATGACGTGGCCCGTGGTGCCCTTGTTCGAAATGGTGACAGCGCTCTGTTTGCCGGCATCGAAATGGAAGACGCCGATCGTGGCAAATCCACCAGGGTGAGGTGGGGTGAGCTGCTGGTTCATCCGTACTAGGCGCGGCTCGCCGGCCCCTTCGATGGTCACGGGGATCTGAGGGTCACGGCTGCCGGAGTCCGTATAGGAGAGTCGGACTTCGTAGCGGCCAGTCTCGGGAATTTCAAATTCCCAGCGCACGGACTTCGTGCCCTTGCCGCTACGGTCGTCGTGGAGGTAGTGGGTCCCGACGAAGTTGGACTCGAAGGTGCTAGCCTTCCAGTCTCCCTCAACGATGGCCGCTGACTCGTCCACGACGATGCCGGCGAGCTGGGCAGGATTTGTGCCAACGTTCGTCGGGTTCGCCGGTGGGAGGATGGGTGGCGCAGGAGGGATGACCAAGGCGGCGCCGATGGTCTCGCGGCGCGCGCGTCCAGGGAGTTTGAGTAGTCCGAGGAGTCCATCGAGATGATCGGAGTAGACGCCACGCGGATCACAGCCGTGCCGGATGCACAGGTAGGCTGCTTTGCCGACGACCTCGCCCATCATCCCGCAGGTTCTCATGACACGCACGGCACCCAAGGCCTCGTGGTTGACGCTTATGTTGCGGCCAGCCATGAAGAGGTTGTTGATGTTGCGGCTGTAGAGCGTGCGGTAGGGCGCCCAGTAGGGGCCCTTGTAGCGATAGTCTTCGCTGTGAGTGAAGCCGGCGATGAACGGGTCCGCGTCCTTGTCGTAGGCGGGCTCGGGGAAGTGCAGGTCCAGGTGCCAACTGCACGGGAACGCCGCATCGGGGTAGGGCTTCAGGTCGCGGAAGTCGTCGCCCACAAGGACAACATCGCCCATGAGGCGCCGGGACTCGCGCTTGCCAGCGATGTAGGCGGCCCACTTGAGCCGGTGATTGGGGTACAGGCCGTCGACGTTCTTGAGCGTGTCCCAGGCGCCGTACATGGCGCGCAGATTGAGATCACGCACGCGCTCCATGTCCTGGATCGGATCCAGGTCAAAGCCACTCTCCCAGAACCAGGCGCCCAGTTTCCCTAGAGGGTTTGCCCCCCCCTCGCTCCCTTGGCGGCCGGGGAACTGGCGCTCGCTGAGGTCCACCGCCCACGGACAACGGGGGAAGGGTGCCGGTGTAGTGGATTGGTCGAAGGCAAGGGACAGGGGATCGCCCGCGTCTTCACACTCGCAGCGCAGCTGAAACTCATTCTTGGAGGTGGAGGCCACGTTCCAAAGGTTGCTGGCTCCCATGTGGCCCGTGGCCGTAATTTCGTAGTCGGCTCCAACGAGTGCACCCAAAACGCCGTCACCCGTGGAGTCGAGGAAGAGTGTGCCGGTAATACGGGTCCGTTGCCCACTGCTTGTGTGTTGGGCGGTAACAGCGATGATGCTTTGATCCTTGGCTTCCGCTGCGTTCACGCGCTGATTCAAAAACAGTCGCAGGTTCGGCTCCGCGCGGGCCAGGGCCAGCTTGCGCTCGTCATCATATACGTGGGCGTCACGGGAATTGCCGTCCCCGGGACCCTTGTGCCGGATCAACTCGGACACCACGTCGCCTACGTGGGGGTAGGGTTCTTGATTCGTGTGCCCCTCGGGCCACACCCGCACCTCCGAGCTGCCGTTACCGCCTAGGACCGGACGGTCCTGGATCAAGGCCACCCGCAGACCCTGTCGCGCGGCCGTGATGGCGGCCGACGTGCCTGCCACACCACCGCCCACCACGACGAGATCAAACCGTCCACCGTCCGTCGACTCCAGTCCCAGGGACGTGCAGCGCGTACGCAACTTGGCCAGCTCCTCGCCTTCGTGAGGCGGCACCCAGTTCGTATCCGCAGAGAGCAGGATCGCATCGCAGCGGCCTTCGAAGCCCGTCAGATCGTGCAGGCTGACTTCTACCTTGTCCTTCAGTTCGCAGGTGCCCCCGTCCTGCCAGTGCCATGCCTCTCCCTCGGTGCCGAAGACTGTCTCCAGTGGAGTTCCATCGAGCAGAACCTGAAAACGGCCCGGAGCACCGGGCACTTTCCAGGGCGCAACCCAATCGCGTGTTCGCACCCAGACGCGGTAGGTTCCGGGACCGGGCAGATCCACCGTGCCCGAACAGTCAGGCACCGGTATGCCCAGACCATGGGCAAGCATGTAGGGCGAGCCCATAAGGTCCATCACCTGCTGGTCCACCATCCAGCCGCCCCGTTCACTGAAGGACTCGGGTTCGATGAACACGGGTGTGGGAGGCTTCGGCTTGGGCGTTCGCTCTGCGATGCGCCTCAGAAGGTCTGCCGTCAATCCTCTCGGGGAGCTCTTCAGGATCAGCTTCCCGTTGGCATCGATGACGAAGGTCGACGGGATGGTGCTCACGCCGTAGCGGGCAAAGGTGTCCTTGTTGGAGTCGATGCCGATCCATCCAGGCAGAGAGCGTTTCTTGAGGAACGACTGGATGTGTGCGGGAGCTTCGTCTGTCACCAAAAGGAATTGAACCGGGTCGTCCTTGAGTTCTTCAGCAAGCTCATTGAGGTGCGGCACGGCACCCATGCAAGGTGTTCACCACGTTGCCCAGAACTCCAGCACCAGGAGTTTGCCACGCAGGCTCTCCATAGTGATGGCCTCGGAGCTCGGCCCCTGAAACGCATGCTCAAGGGTGATGGCCGGAGCCGGTTGGCCCAAC
>JAPKBO010000289.1 GCA_028823395.1 Planctomycetota bacterium
GCGCGGCGTGAGTACTGATAACGCTTCTTGCGACCCCCGATCAGCGCACGCCTGAATTTCGCGCGGGTCATGCCCAATTGTTTGGCCATGCGTTCCAGCAGGACGCGTTCGGCTATGGACACCCTGCCATCAGCCCAGGCGACTTGCAGCAATTCCGAAAGCCAATTCTCAGCCCGCTCGTGCTTCGGAAACTCAACCGACTGCGTGAATTCACCGCCTTGAGTCAGCAGAGCGTCTACCTCCCCTTCTTCAAGCCCTGCCCGACGTGCCAGCCTCTTCAAGGCTAGGCGTTCGGTGGAGGAGATGGGGTGATCTACTTCGGCGAGCGCCGTGGCCCAGGCCAGAAGATCTTGCGGCGAATGTGTGAATGGTCCTCCAACTGCTTTGTTCTCGTGCTGCTGGAATTCTTCGTCCAGCCGGTCAATCCAGGACCGTTTCGTTCTTGCCGTGGGCACTTCGTCCAAGAGCCAGGTCGAGTCACCTCCACGGCGAGGAGCCTCACAGAAAGGACATAGAGTGCCCGTGCCGCCCTCATCGTGAGCGCCGCACTCCTTGCAGTGGGCCGTTGTCAGACTATCGACGACGGGCGTCTGCACTCCTGCCTTGCGCGCGAAGACGAATAGGCTGCGACGCAATCGCCTGCGCTTTCCGGACCGTGAGCTCGCACGGCTCCTGCCAAACACCCCATCCCAACAGATCTCAACAATCGCGTGGTCCTGGTGCTCTCCGCGCAGCAGACCCCGGGTGCGCACCGAACCTACCGCACGGTCGGCCGCAAAGGACCTATTTGGTTTCTGCAGGCCTTGTTCATATTCGTCGCAGAAGCGGGCAGTCGCCAAGGAAACCAAGGGGGCAACCTCTGCCCGCCGGTCCGCCGCCGCCTTGCGCCAGAAGGCCAAGGAGGCCCGATCCTCAAGCAACTGAACGCTCATGCCCTCGTCCTTGAGCAGGAACGCCTTGAGGCCGATGACATCTCCACTGAACTCCGGTTTCCAGGCTGACGCCTGGGTGATCTCGGTCAGCACCCAGTCGAACTCGCCACTGCGCGCCCGGCAACCGCAGGTGCCGCACTGGGCCGATTGATTCAAGCTGAGGGGTGCCCCGCAATTGGGACACTGCCCCTCCATCAGCCCGGGCCCGTTCAGGGTCTTGACGCCCCGCCGGCGCACGAAAGTCCAACACTCCACGAAGAACTCCTTCTTGATCAAGGAACCTGAAATCGGTTCCTGCGTTTCCAGGGACCTTCTCCCTATCTGCGCCTTGAAGGGCACACGCACTGTAATCGTGTCGAAAGGCGAGCCCGCCTCGACGTGGAGAAACGTCAGCCTCTCCAATCGAACCGAATCCATGGCCTGCTGCCAGCCCTCCTGCCGCTGCTCCTCAATCTGAACGGAAAAGCGCTCGAATACCCCGTCCGACACGAAGGGTGCCAGTTCCTCCAGGTCCTGGGCACACCATCCATCCTGGGCCTTGTGGAACGCCACTTCGACCCGCTTCAAGAAGATGTCGCGCGCAAAGCCCGGATCCCGCGCCTCGAATTCATCCCAGGTGACGTTGCGTTCATGGTGCTTCAAGACGCGTCGCGCCCTGCGGATCACCCTGCGCTCCTGCATCTCCTTGGTCTTCTTCGCGCTGTACGCCATGAAGACCATGACCCCAATTGTGACAGGCACCCCGACTACCGGGGCTTCAATCATGAGTCGAATGTAAAGGTAGACGAGGGTTCCGGCGCCGCCGCCGCCGCCCCCAAACCCTCCGCCGCCCCCGCCGCCCCCGCCGCCCCCAAACCCTCCGCCGCCCCCGGCCTGGCACAGGGTGAGGAGTGGAGAGATCTTGAAGAGGAGGAGGTACACTGGAATTCAGCGCAATGGTGCGCCCGGCAGGACTCGAACTTGCTACCCCCGGTTTAGAAAACCGGCGCTCTATCCGGATGAGCCACGGGAGCCTGGGCGGGAGAGCAGGTTTGCGGCGAGGAAACAGGCACATAGGGCGCCCTCTCCTCGACGCTCGGATTGTAACGTAATGGATGCGTAACCGCGATAGACACCGCAGGCTACTCAGGGCAACCGACGGGGGGCGTATCCCCGTAAATTAGCGACCCGTGAATGGACTCACGGTTCACCTTGCCCTCCGGGCCCGCACTGCTATGAATATCCGCTACCGATCGTCGTTCCTTTCCCTCTTGGTCATCACCCTTTGTGGCGCCTCCTCTGGGTATGCCCAAGTGGGCCAAGCCGGTATGTTGCGTTACCCCGATGTGAGTCAAGCTCAGATCGTGTTCGTCTACGCCAATGATCTCTGGCTGGTGGACCGTGACGGTGGTTTAGCAACTCCCTTGGCGAGCCCAGCGGGGGCCGAGCGTAACCCGCGTTTCAGTGCCGATGGGAAGACCATCGCTTTCAGCGGCAACTACGAAGGGGATAGTGACCTGTACACCATGAATGTCGACGGGGGCATCCCTTTTCGAGTGACCCATCACCTGGGTCGCGATCAGTTCACGGACTGGACCGCGGACGGCCGGCTGGTGTTTTCCACCTCGGCCTTCACGGGGCAGCGTAGAGCAGCGGAAATGTTCACCGTGCCCGCCACGGGCGGACTGCCCACCAAGGTGTCCATTCCTTATGGTGCGAACGGCACCATCCGCGCCGATGGGCGCATGTTGGCCTACACGCCGAACAGTCGGGACAATCGCAACTGGAAGCGCTATCTGGGGGGAACGGCCACGGACGTGTGGCTCTTCGATTTGCAGGACAAGACCTCGCGCAGGGTGACCAAGTGGGAGGGAACCGATAGCATTCCCATGTGGCATGGGGATGACCTGTACTTCGTGTCGGATCGCGGAAGTGAGCAACGGCTCAACGTTTGGAAGTTAGACGCTCAGAGCAACGAGCTCAGTCAGATCACGAACTTCACCGATTTTGACGTGAAGTGGCCGGCGATTGGCCCAGGGGATAATGGGCAGGGTGAGATCGTCTTTCAAAACAATTCCGGGCTGTTCCTGCTGGACCTTGGCAGCGGTCAAACCCGCGAGGTTTCGGTGAAAATCCCCGGTGCGCGCGAGTCGATTCGCCCGCGCATGGTGGATGTGTCCGATTCGATCAGCGCCGGCG
>JAPKBO010000290.1 GCA_028823395.1 Planctomycetota bacterium
GCGAGCATCTGGCACTGCAGACCGCTGCCGATGCCCTGGAGCGCTACCCGCTGGCCGCTGTGGACGAAGCCTTCTTCGACAGCCAGGGCAAGAGTCGCGGGCAAGGAGACCGAGCCCATGTTGCCCAGGGTCTCTACCGTGGTGAAGTCCTTGCCGTGGTCCAACCCCAGCGCCTCGAAGAGAGCACGCTTGTGGGCGCGGCCTACCTGATGGGTTATGAAGCGATCCACGCTCTCACTGTCCCATCCCGTTGTTTCCTGAAAGAGCGTCCAGGTTTCTTGGGCCAGCGCCACACCGGCCTGTAGGAGTGCTTCAGAGTCTGTCTCCATCAAGGGCCCCTTGCCGTCCGTGCGATCGCCTGAGCACAACGCGTGGTGTTCGGTGGCCGAGAGTCCTACACCGGCAATCAGTCGCGGATGCTTTTCCGCATCGGATGTACTGCGTGTTAGCACGCAAGCGGCTGCACCGGAGCCGATGGTGAGTGAGGCGTAGGCACGCTTGATCTCGTCCCGAGTACATGCGTCTCGTCCGTTCAGTTCGCTCAGAGTTTCTTCGACGAGGGGACGCCCGTCCTCGCCGGCAACGACCAGCGCTGCTTCGATCTGGCCGCTCTCGATCATGCCTGCGGCGACCACCATGGCGTTCGAGAATCCCAGGCAGGCGTTGGACAGATCGAAGGCCTGACAGTGGGGACCGAGGCCCAGATTCGCGTGCACGACTGACGCCGTGGCCGGCTCCATGAAGTCACGGCAGACAGAGGAGTGAATCAGGCAGCCCACTTGTTCGGGTGCAATGCCCGCCTTTGCCAGTGCTGCACTCCCGGCTCGGGCCGCCACTTCACTGGGGCGTGTGCCCGCAGGCCAGAAGCGTCGCTCGCGGATTCCGCTCATGAGTTCCAGCCTGCCGACGTGCAAGCCCAGGCCGTCGTAGACGGATTGCATGCGCTCTTCCAATGCGTCGCTGGTCACGACTTCGTCGGGTAGCGCGTGGGTCAGGGATCGGATTTGGACCGATTGAAAGGACAGGCAGGGGTGCATGGGCGCGGGAGAGCATACGGTCCAGATGGGCTGCTCGCTGTGGTTGACGATTTTGACTGCCGCAGGGCACCCTAGGGGGTCCCATGGCCCCGAGTCTCCCCCTCACCATCCTGCATGTAGATATGGACGCTTTCTACGCGTCCGTGGAAGTGCGTGACAACCCATCTCTGGTGGGGTTGCCTGTGTGCGTTGGGGGACCCGCGTCGAGTCGCGGGGTGATCTCTGCAGCCAGCTATGAGGCACGCGCGTTCGGCGTGTATTCGGCTATGCCCACGGCCCAGGCGCGGCGCAAGTGTCCGAACATGGTCCTGCTGCCGCCGGATTTTGATCGCTACACCGCGGTCAGCAAGCAGGTCATGGACATCTTCCGGCGCTACACGCCCACGGTCGAACCCCTGTCTTTGGACGAGGCTTTCCTGGATGTGGCTGGCTCCGAGCGTCTGTTCGGTGACGCCCGTGAGGTGGCGGTGCGCGTGCGTGCGGATATTTTGCGCGAGACGGGATTGGTGGCGTCCGTCGGTGTGGCCCCGACCAAGTTCCTGGCCAAGTTGGCCTCCGATCTAGACAAGCCCGATGGTCTGCGCATCATCGAACCTGATCAGGTGCGGGAGGTTCTCGATCCTCTGCCCGTGTCTAAAATATTTGGCGTTGGGCCACGCACGGCGCGGCGTCTGAACCAGCAGGGCGTCGAGACCATTGGGGATCTGGCGCAGCTTCCGCGCGCCGAGGTGCAAGCCGAGTACGGAGCCTCGGGTCTGTGGATTCACGATCTGGCCCACGGGATCGATCTGCGACGGGTCTCCAGTCAGCGCATGGAGAAATCCCATGGTATGGAGCGCACCTTCCCCAAGGACGTGTCTGATTTCGAAGAGCTCGGCAATATGCTGCTCTCGTTTTCCGAGGAGGTGGCCTTCACCTTGCGCGACAAGGGGCTGCGAGGGCGTACGGTAACCCTGAAGGCGCGCTATGCGGACTTCCGCACGGTCACTCGCACACGGACCCTCGAGTTTGCGACCAACCTGGGCCCGCGCATCTTCTCTACAGCCAAGCAGTTGCTCGACAAGGTGGATCGTGGCCCCCTGCGCCTATTGGGCGTGCAGGTGTCGCGTCTCGAGGACGTGCGTCAGCCAGCTCAGGGCAGCCTGTTCGGTGCCGCTGAGACTGAGGACTCGGGTGAGGGCAGCCGGGCAGCTTGGATGGCCTCCAGCGAGAAACTCTCCGCGGCCACCGAGAGCATGGACGAGCTACGCCGCCGCTACGGACGACGCACGGTGGTCCCCGCCAGTCTGCTACGGCAGTTGCGCGAGGGCGGCGATAGCCGCACGGAGCCCAAGCCGGAGACCGCTGAGAGCGCTGACTGAAGAACGCGCTACTTGCTCTTCTTCCCGTCGGACTTGCGCGGGTGCGCTTCGAAGAACTCCCAGATCAGTGGCGTAGCGGCGACGGATTTTGAGCCGCCCTGCGGCCAGCCATGGGAGCCCCCTTCGATGCTGTAGAAGTGGACCTCCGTCTCCTTCTTGCCCTTGATCCAGGTGTCGAGGTGGACCTTACCCTTGTTGAGCTCGACGCGCTCTGCAGGCTTGCAGCTATTGTGCTTGGCGAAAAGCTCCGCCGATTCCATGGCCGTGAGCATTCCCCACTTACTCGAGTCGTAGGACACGATGCTATCGGCCATGCCGTGGAAAGAGATGAGGGAGACGGGCAGCTTGGGTTTGGATTTATCCAACACCAGACCCGCAACCGGGGCGATGGCAGCGACCTTATCTCCATGGCTGGCGGCGAAGGAGAAGCTCATGAAGCCGCCACTGCTGTGCCCGGTCATGAAGACGCGGTTCTTGTCAATCTTCAACTCTTCAAGCATCAGGTCGATCAAGTCGGACAAGAACACCGAGTCGTTTGTTTCCTTGCCTTTCCATGCGCCCTCCCAACTTGTGGGTGAACCCAGGGCCGTGGGGAACACGGCGACGAAGCCCTCCTTCTCGGAGAGCTCCTTCCAGCCGTAGTACGCACTGGCGGCCACGGCTCCGTTGCTGGTGCGCCCGTGCAGCATGATGACCAG
>JAPKBO010000291.1 GCA_028823395.1 Planctomycetota bacterium
CAAGCAGCGACTTCACCCTGCACCCCCGCCTCATCGGACCGACGAAGGGCCTCACCGCCGACCCCAAGCAGGCACTGATCCTCGATGAGTTCCGGCTCAGGCCGCGCTCCTTCCATTGGAGCCACCACCGTGCTCGAGGCTCCGTGGGGGCAGACAGTCTTCACCGAGGAGGTCGCACAGAAGCTGATCAGCGACGTTCCCTTTGCTGTGGTCACCGTCGTCGCCAGTGAGACTTCCACCGGAACGGTGCCCCCCCTCTGACGGCGGGATCCGCACACCACTCCATCTAGATCCCGCCTCTGTGGGCCCTGGCAAGCCATGGTCGGAGGGGCACGGAGGGCGCTTTGGAAAAGAGGTTACTCTGGCTTGATGAAAGTACCCATCGCATGCGTGACCGCGGCTCTGCTTGTTGGGACAGGGTCCGCTCAGACCCCAGATGTGGCGAGGGAGTGGCTGCACTGGGATGGAGCGCGTCCAGATGGGAGCTTGTTCGGAGGACGCATTTCCATACCTCTTGTGCCGCGTACCACCCACAGGATCCCCGCGCCGGTCACGACGCTCTTTGGGACCTACGGTGCGGCTGGTGCCGACAACAGGGTGGACCTGGTTATGGTGGGGGATGGCTACACCAGCACAGAGCAGAATCAGTTTCAGCAGGACTCGGCGGCGATGGCCGTATCGTTCTTCAATCACCAGCCCTTCACCCGCTACCAGAACTACTTCAGCGTGCACACGGTGGCGGTGGTGTCCAATGAATCGGGAGTGGACAACGATCCCAATCAGGGCGTGAACAGGGACACCGCCCTGGACATGGCCTTTTGGTGCGGCGGCACCGAGCGCCTGCTCTGTGTGAATGTGAGCAAGGCTTACTCCTACGCGAACAATGCTCCCGATGTGGACCAGGTGATTGCCCTTGCCAATTCGAGTAAGTACGGCGGTGCGGGCTACACGGGTTCAGATCTGGCGACGTCCTCCGGCCAGAACGGCTCATCGAGTGAAGTGGTGGTTCATGAATTGGGACATTCATTCGGCAATCTCGCAGACGAATATGACTACGGGGGAGGAACCAACTGGACGGGCGGTGAAGTGTCAGAGCCCAACGTGTCGATCCTCGATGCAACGGCGATGGCCTCTGCCGGGACCAAGTGGTCGGATTGGCTGGGCACCAACAACGGTAATTTCGATGGGCTCATCAGTACCTACGAAGGCGCTCGCTACTACCAGAAGGGCATTTATCGACCCACGAACAACTCCCTCATGCGCGCCCTGGGGCGCCCGTTCAATCTGCCATCTGTGGAGAGCCTGCTGATCGAGCTCTACAAGATTGTCAGTCCCATCGACGCAGCCTCCGACGAGTCCGTGGTCTACAACGGAAGCGAGACCCTCTTTGTGCAACCGTTGGTGCTCGTGGGCGGGAAGTCCCTTGCTATCCAGTGGTATCTGGATGGAGCGCCCATTGCGGGTGCCACGGGAACTCAGTTGGACTTGGTGCAGTTGGGCCTCTCACCCTGCGCGCATACGGTGCAGGCTGTCGTCGTGGATCCCACTAAATGGGTGCGTGACGAGAGCGCGCGCAGTAAGTGGATGACGGACACGCGCACCTTCACCCTCGACGTGGTGGGTTCAGGGAGTAACGACTGCGATGGGAATGGTCTGGCCGACGAGTGCGAGATCGCAGCGGATCCATCTCTGGATTGGAACGGCGATGGAATCTTGGACTCCTGTTCGCCTCCCAACTACTGCCAAGCCAACGCCAACTCTTCGGGGCAGGCGGGACAAATGGGGGCCATCGGTTCGCCGGTGATCGCTGACAACTCCTTGATCTTGACCGCCCGCTTCTTGCCCGCCAACGAGTTTGGATACTTCTTGATGAGCAACACACAGGGCTTCGTCCCGCTCTTCGGCGGAAGCTCGGGCAACCTGTGCCTGGGCGGGCAGATCCTGCGCTTCAACAAGGCCCCGGCAGGCCAGGTGTTGAACACCGGGGTCTTTGGCCTTGCGGTGTTGCCCGTGGACCTGAACGTCCTTCCAGGTGGGGCCGTGATTGTCAGCGGTGAACACTGGTACTTCCAGTTGTGGTTCCGAGACAAGATGACCTCCAACATCACGGATGGCTTGGATATCCTGTTCAGGTGAGAGGGGTCTTCCCCTGGCGGGGAACCTACTTGCCCCCCATAATTCTGAGCCGGCTCTATGGGCAGAAGAGCAGCTACGCGCCGCCGTGGGGCATGGAGGGGCACATGGGAACCTCGCCAGGCTTCCTTGCGTCTGACATCCAACAACTGGACTGCTGTTCCCTCTCTCTCTCAGGAGACCCCCCATGCATTGCCGCTCTCTAACCTGCACCCTTTTGGTGGTACCGTTCCTCGGTGGTCCGGCCTTGTCCCAGATTGACGGCCTCGAGACCGAGATTGTGGCACTGGACCGGATCGTGGGTGGACGAACGCTGAGCACCCTGCGCGTGTTCGCGACCCTCTCAGATCCGGCGGCGCAACTGAACGCAGTCTATGGTGACAGCGCAGACCTTCTCGGTGTGCAAACAACCGACAGCCTTGGCTTCTACCAAAACGTCTTGGGTGGCGACACTTCAGCCCAAATCAACCCTGCCGGATACACCATCGATCCCAACTTGCGCCTCGATTCCTGGGTGGCACTCGGTTCGGAGGACATGATAGGGAACACCATGCTCAACCTTGGCGTGGACTTCGGCCCATTCAACTCGGGCGGGGGGATTGTCACGAACAACGGAGTTTGGTTTGAGATTCCTTTCTCTCCCCCCTGCTATCCCGTCGCGGGTCGGGTGCTGATTGCTCAGTTGAGCGTGACGTCGGGCGAGACGGTTTCCGGCACGGTCAACCTGTTCGGAAAGGACGGTGCAGGAAATACGCTGGACGTAAAGCAGGTTCCCTTCTCAGTAGTCGTAGGGCCCGTCGGCCAAAGCTACTGCGGTCCCGCGAACTTGAATTCGAGCGGGATGTCCGCTCGCGTTCACGCTTCCGGGAGCGCCGTGGCGGGAGATTCCTTGCGCTTGATTGCGGATGGACTCCCCCCTCAGCAGTTTGGCTACTTCCTGGCAAGTCAGACTCAGGGCTTCGT
>JAPKBO010000292.1 GCA_028823395.1 Planctomycetota bacterium
GTCTACGACATTCTCAGCATCCCCCATCCCAAGATTGTCAACGGAGCCAAGCAACAACCCATTGATGGGGTCAGTATGGCTGCCTCATTCTTTGATGCCGATGCACCCGAGAACAAAGAGGTCCAGTATTTTGCCAACAATGGCAGCCGAGGCATCTACGACCGCGGATGGTACGCCTGCACTTTCGGTCCTTTGATCCCCTGGGTGAACGCGCAGAAGGGCCTCGGGGACTGGGACTCGGCAACGGACCCGTGGGAGCTCTACGACCTGCGAACGGATTTCTCCCAGGCCACGAACCTCGCACTCGAGAATCCCGAGAAGCTAGAGCAGATGAAGGAGCTGTTCTTGTCGGAAGCCAAAGAGAACAAGGTCTTCCCCATCGGTGCAGGCAACTGGCTGCGCATCCACCCGGAAGACGCTCTCAGCTCCCCCTACACCAGCTGGAATTTCGACTCCAGCACCCATCGCATACCTGAAATCATCGCCCCTCCGGTTGGAAAGCGCAGCAACGTTGTCCGTATCGAAGCGGAATTCGATGCGAACGCAAACGGTGTGCTCTATGCCCTGGGCGGCAGCGGCGGAGGCCTCAGCTGTTACATGGACGATGGGTATCTTTGCTTTGAATACAACCTGATGATCATCTACCGGGCCCTTGCGAAGTCTGCCGAGAAGGTCCCCGCAGGCAAGCACACCATCGTGATCGACACCCGCCTCAAGGCCGAGGTCCCCGGATCTGCGGCCGACATCATTCTGTCTATCGATGGGAAAGAAGTGGCCAGGACCACCACAAACATGACTGTGCCCGGACTCTTCAATGCGAGCGAGACCTTTGATGTAGCAATCGATCTCGGCTCCCCAGTTGCCCGCGCTTATTTCGAACGGGCCCCTTTCCCGTTCACCGGGACAATCGACAAGGTCGCCATCGACCTGAGCAAGACAAGCCAATAAAGCCACGCACAACCCACAGCAACTATGAAACCCACCACTCTTCTATCCCTTTCCCTGGCTGCATGCTTGCTCACTCCAAGCTTCGGCCAATCCTTCGACCGCTCCGTACGCCAGGTGGAAAACAGGGAACCCTCTATTCCCCGCCCCGAGCAGGAAGCTCAGGTAAAGGTCAAGCTTGCAAACCTCCACAAGAAAACGGGTCAGCGACCCAACATCGTTTGGATCGTTGTGGACGACATGGGCTATGGGGACCCTGGCTGTTACGGCGGCGGTGAAGCAGCTGGAGCGGCAACGCCCCACCTGGACGCCTTGGCTGCTGATGGCTTGAGGTTGACATCGTGCTATGCACAACAAACCTGCACTCCGACGCGCTCGGCCATCCTCACCGGACGACTCCCCGTCCGCACAGGCCTGACCCGTCCAATCCTTGCGGGCGACAAGATCACCAAGAACCCCTGGGCCGATGAAGTCAGCCTTCCCACCCTGCTGGGAAAAGCGGGCTACGCCACCGTTCTCACGGGCAAATGGCATGTGGGAGAATCCGAGGGCATGCGCCCGCAAGATGTGGGCTTCGACGAATTTTACGGCTTCTATCCGGCACAGAAAGAGGTTTCACAGCGGGTCGATGCACGTCGCTATCCAGGAATTGCCCTGGACCCTCTTTTGATGGCTGCCTTCGAAGGATTGGGGATTGGACACCACCTCGTTCACGGATTTAAGGGTGGGCGCACCATAAAGGTCAGTTCAATCGAATCCACCGAGGACATGGGCCGCGCTGACCAGGTACTGGCCGATTTTTCGATCGCAAAGATCAAGGAGTTGGCGGCGAAGGACAAGCCCTTCTTCCTTGAGCACTGCTTCATGAAAGTGCACTGCGACAACTTTGCCAATCCTGATCTGGCGGGTCTTAGCGCAAGCAAGTACCCCTACAAGGATGCGATCGTCGAAGTGGACCTCCATATAGGAGCCCTGCGCGCCGCCCTTGAGGAAGCCGGTGTACTTGAGAATACCCTGATCTTCTTGACCTCGGACAACGGGCCTCAAATGGACGCATGGCCGGATGCTGGCTACACCCCCTTTCGGGGCGCCAAGGGCACAACCTTCGAGGGTGGTGTGCGTGTTCCGGGCATCGCCTACTGGAAGGGAATGATCGAGCCGGGCCGGGTCAGTGACGACCTCTTCGACCTGCTCGATCTGTTCGGAACCGCCCTGACCCTTGCCGGTGTGCCGATCGACACCCTGGCCGATGACCGCTATTACGATTTCATCGACCAGACCTCATTCCTGCTGCACGACAACGGCCGTTCCCATCGGGAAGCGGTTTATTTCTGGTGGGGCGCTGAACTGATGGCCTGCCGCATGCGACAGTTCAAGGCTCACATCAAAGTCGTCCTGCCGCAAACGACCCATAAGTACATCGACCACGCCACTGTCATGGATGTTGGACTTGCCCCCTGGTTCTTCGACCTCTACCTCGACCCCAAAGAGGAAATGACCGTCGGCCACCGAATGAGCCCCTGGCTTGCCACCGTCGGCAGCAAACTCAAAGCGCATGGTGGCACCTTCAGGAAGTACCCGCCGAAGAACATCGGCCTCTAGCCCTGCCCCCTCCTGGGCGACGGTCCCATCAGACAGGCCAAGCGAAGCCAGCGCACCACCAACCGGACACGGTGGTGATGCGCTGGCTTCACCCGTTCCCGGCTGATGCCGTCGTAGGGCTCTGGCCCGCCCACCCGAACCCGGATCGGGCTCGATGCCCTTCCGCCGCCCGACCGGTGCCCTCGGTCAGCCGCTGACTGCTGAGCCAACCCTGTGCCAATGGGGTACGCCCCACCCAGTCATCACACCTGCCACACGGCAGGCCAATAAGGCCAGAAGAGTTCCGAGTTACAGAAGGATCCGCATGTGCCTGTGCTTGCATCTTCGGGATGGTCGCTAGAATACCCCGCTTCAAATCCGCCATGTCCCAATCTCCCTCATCGAACGAGCGCCGCCACGCGTTGTACGCTCTGCTTGCCGTCACCGTCGTCTGGGGTTGGACCTTCGTCTGGATGAAGCAAGCCCTCAGTCAGGCCCAGCTCACCCTGGGCACAGATGGCGAGGCTGCCGCGCGAGGCCTCTTCCTCACCCTCCGGTTCGGCGT
>JAPKBO010000078.1 GCA_028823395.1 Planctomycetota bacterium
GTCGGGTGGTATCCAGAGTGACGAGCAGCACGTTGGGCCGCGGTCCAGGGGTGGCGCGTCCGAGCAGCCGCAAAGTATGGTGTTCGCGAGGAGGGCGACGAGGGGCGTCGGAGATGACTTGCGGCTTAGGAGGTGGTTCATAGCTGGTGTACAGGGTCGCAAGCTCAGTTGCCGGGAAGGAGTCCGGTGGACCCTTTCTGTTCCCTTTCCCGTTTTCGGTTGGGGGCCAGGCGCTGCATCCGCGCGCTATTGGTGCCTGCCTGACGTTGCTCAAGATAGGAGATGACTTCGTCCTCGTCGAGTTTGCCTCCGCCGAGCACGTGCAGGAGCCACTTGACTTCTTGCTGCTTGAGTCTCAGGGAGCCGCCTAGGGGGCGGCCGCCGACCTTGCGCCGGTAGAACTCGAACCGGCGGAACCAGTCCTCTAGGTTGTCCTGGGCTTTTGCGGAGTCGTCGAATCGCACGCTTAGCCGCTTCTCCTGGCGCGAAGGCTGTAGGAGCCTGCAGACGTCCACCATGTACGTCATGTCAGCCACGAGGGGGTCAGGATCCAGAATGGCCTTTTGAATATACGTGCGGTTCAGAGGCCCATCGGTCGGGTCTCCGCGGTTGGCCAGGACGTGTATGGCCCATGCTTTCTGGCGGGGCGTGCCTTCGTCGAGCAGAACCTTCAGTTCTTCTTGCGTTTGTGCGGCCGAGCGCCCGAGTTGGTACTCCGTAGCCATAAGCAGCAGTAGGGCCAGGTGAGGTGCCCAGCGAAGGATCGAGGCTCGGTGCTTCATGCGTTGTAACGCTCCCATATCATCTCGCTAAATACCAAGCTGTTCTCGGGCCACGTGATCCACCAGAGGAAGACTACGAGTAGAACGGCCATGGCGCCCAGAACCTTGCGTGTTCGACCTTCCAGCGTCTTGTGGTGGACGACGAACCCAGCAGTGAGGACGATTAGTAGGGGGATGGTGGGGATGCGGAAGCGCGACATGGCGACCAGGAGGGTTGTGCACAGGAAATACCCGAAGGTGCATCCGAAGAGCAGCCAGGCTGGTCGGCTTCGCAGGACAGTTGTGTACCCCACAATGCCGAGCAGAAGCACAATCATGGGGCATGCAATGGCCCAGAGGCTTGTCAGCTTGCGTAGCAGATGACCACCCAGAGGGGTCTCGTCGTAGTGGCCCAGGGCTTGATGGCGAGTGAAGAAAGATGCGGGGGTGAGCAGGTCGGCCAACTTGCGTATCCGGGACCGGGCATACCAACCAGGGTGCTCCCTTGCAAAACGGAAACCATTGGCCGTGTTGACCGCGGAGCGCTGCGCCGTATTGATGACTTCCGGCGGTTCGGCGCGGGACCAACCGCAGTTCCCTGCGAACTCGACCAGTGAATCAGGCTCCCGGGGGATGATCGGATCGAGCCAGCGTTCCTGGAGGCTGGCGTTACGGAGCAATTGAGACTGCAGGGCTGCGGCCCGAGGATCCGGAGACCCTCCGGCGGCAACTTGCTCATGGCTAGCCTTAGCGGCTTCGCTGGCTTGCGTGCGCAACACTTCCATGCGGGCGGGGAGATCCCGGTAAGCGATGGGGTCTACGTAGTCGAACCAGTGCCGAGCTACAATCCCAGTAGGGGGGAGATCGCGTCGATCCCTCTCGGAATCGATGGGGCGGAAGTCGAAGTTGCGGTAGTCCTGGTTGAGGCCGTTGTATGCGTTTTCGCCGAGGCTCGTCCCCAGGGGGATGAAGCTGCCGTACACGTTCTGGTTGCGCAGTCCCCAGGGCAGGATACATGCACCCACGACGAGCAGGAGTAATGTGGAGCGCCGCACACCCTCTGCTAGATTTCCAGCGAAGGGCACCAAGAGCATGGCTAAAACCAGCACTAGAAACTGGGGGCTCTCCTTCAAGTATAGACTGCCCGCTAGGCAGAGCCCGGCGAGAAGGACTCGACGTGTAGCCCGGGGATCGTCTCCGCGCTGCATGAGGCGCATTATCTGGTAGAGCCCGGGCAGGAAGAGCGCGGTGAAGAGCGTCTCGTTCCAAAGTAAATGCGTGAACGCCGCCAGGGGCAGGTAGGCGACCCAGATCCAGCCGGCGATGCGTGCCGCGCGAAGGCCGAAAAGGCGAATTGCAAACAGCATGGTTGTCATGCCGATGGAGGCGGAGGCCAAGACCTGCAGATACTTGACGGCCAGCATTCCGTCCTCGCCGAATAGGCTCAGGCTCTGAGCCGTCAGCCAGGAGTACCCCGGAGGCCACAGGTAGCGGTGTTGGTCGAAATAGAACCCGAAGTGGTTCCAGGCGATACCGAGGTAGACGTAGTTGGCCTCGTCAGATTGGAGGTCGAGGTCGCCCACAATCCATAGCAGGCAGAGGCGCAGGAATACGCCTGAGGCGGCGATCAGCCAGAGGGTGCCCCACGGAATGGGGTCGCATTCCTTGACGGGATTCTGAGCGGGAGAGTGCACGCCTCAATCGGGGGGGCAGGAGGTGGAGGGCACAGTAGGCGACTAGTTCTTATCGTCGTCGCCAGCCTGATCTTGTGAGCGTTGATCGGCTTCGCGTAGCGCCTTGCGTTCATCCTGAGCTTTGAGAGTCTGGATTAGGTTTAACTGAGCCTCAATGTGCTTTTTGCCGCGCTCGCCAACGAGTTCGAGGCCTTGCTTGCCTAGGCGCTCTGTAAGGGGGTAAACGCGTAAGCGATTTGTGCGCTCCATGAACTTCTGGAAGGTCAAACCTGTCGGGGCGTCCTTGACTACCCGGTCCACCAACTCAAAAGCGTCCCCTGCTCGAGAGGAAGCCAGGAGTGCCTCGAAGTAGCAGGAGGCGTCGGTGATGATGGCCAGCCGCTTGTCAAAGAAGTCGCTGGACTTTACGCGTTCCTCCACGGGAGTTTCGTTCAGAGCCTTGAGGCGTGTGTCGATCAGGTGGAGGGGGTCGGGGTCTAGGCGCAGTATGTCGCCATACATCTCGCGTCCCACGGCCCGGTTGAGCTCTGCGCGCAGGATGGTACGTGAGGCGATTTGCTGATCTTCGCCTAGGTCCCGCATCTCCTCCACAGTGTCGAGGACGTTTATCTCGTCGCGTAACCAAAAGCAGAAGCGCAAGTACTCCTGGATTTCCACCTCGGTGGCGATTCCAGCGATGATGCCCGCTCGCCAGCGGTCTCGGCGGGTGATGAGAGCTTCCGTAGCCTTGATCGTGTAGCTGCGCAGGTAGGCGATGCGCTGCATGAGGAATTCGCGGTAGTAGGCGCGGAAACCGTCGATGTGCTCCTCGCCGTGGTCAAGGCACCACAGGTAGGCATCGAGGCATTCGATGTGACGCCCAGGTTCATTGGTGAACAGGTAGTTACCGAAGGCCATCCAAGCCAGGGGGCTTTCTGAATCGTCCCCTACAGGGCGAGTTTGCTGGCTGCCACCGAGTAGGGAGGCAGACATGCCAATCACTAGTTCGGGGGCCGTTGCGTGACCTTCAATCTTGTGCAGGATATGCATGCCCTCCGGATTGACGAGGAAGGTCTGGGGGTACCAATTGATGCCGTAGCGCGCCTTCATCTTGGTATCTGTGACGGGGACCTGAAGGGCGATGGCATTCTCCTTCAACCAAGCGACCACGCTATCGGCTTTCCATGTGCGATCGAGCATGCGCCTCGCGTCGGGCGACTCCTCGTTGTCGAAGAAGAGGACCAAGAGCCGGTTCTCTTTCTGGGCACGTGCGGCGGCATCCTGCAGCGAGATGTCCGTAAAGGGGGCATCGGACGCCAGGCCTGGGGCGGCGAATCCAGCGAGGGTTGCCAGCGTGATGGTGCAGAGGCGGATGGAACTTTGCATGGTCGGTATAGGGCCCGTTGGGGGGCGCGGTCTTTGGGTCCCCGTGAGGGGGTGTTGGGGTACAGCCCCTTGGGCGGTACCGCTGCAGAGAGTCTAGCAGGTGGCCCCGGTGGAAGCCGAGAAGCGCACTGGACGGGAAAAAAAGGGCACCGACGGCCCTGGATGTAGGGCTAAGAGACCTAGAGGTACGCATGGGGTCTTCCAGCGTTGGTCCTTATCCCTGCTCATTCTCAGTACCTAGCCAGCTAGGACGTCAGAGGCTTTCTCCCGAGGGTAGACGGATGACCCCCAGCAATCGTTCCCCTTCCGCCACGGTGCAACCGTCGAGGACGATGGAATGGATAACGTGGGTGTTGGCCTCTAGGGTGCAATCTTCACCGATGACGGCGCCGGGCCCTAGGACGCAGCCGGTCGAGGTTCTGCTTCGTGCCCCGACGGCGACATTGCCGACCACACGCACTCCGGGGGTAACCGTGGCGTTTGGACCGCAGAGAATCCCGCCCCGCATCTCACCTGCGGGTACCAGAGAGGCGAGATCGCCCTCAAGGGTTCTCAGTGCTAGTTCTCGCAAGTACACGGACGTGTCCGTGGGCCGCATGATGGGGGGGACCTGAGAGCAGGGGTCGGACGGTGGTTGACCCATATCGATCTCATCTTGCCTGCGCCCGGGGGGCAGGTAAATGATTTCAGGTTTAGGGCGCGTCGTCTGCCCCGGGAGGTGGACCGGGGTGCGTTCGATGCGCTGTGTCTGCTCTCCTCGTCTTTGCAGGCCAAGCAAGTCTGCTTCAAGCAGGCCTCCCACGGGCACAACCAATGTGGCGGTGTGCTCGGGGGAAGCCGCTTGCTTGGACGGCGCCATGCGTGCGCGCAGGTTGTAGATCGGCCGCTCTTCAAAGAGCGTTAGAACTGCGTCGCTTACCGGGCCAGGCTCCAGTACCAGCTCTTGGATCGAGAGCGGCAATAGCACGCTCAGGATGCGTTTGTACAAAGGCTCACCGACGATGGGGGCGGTGAGCCATGCACGGAAATCTCCACCGGAGATAGAGTCGGGTGCCAGGTCGTTGAGACCGGTCAACCTGACGCGAATTGAGTTGGGACTGTTTTCTTGCATAGGGGGGGCCGGGGTGGCTCTCACCCCGCGTTGCGCCCTCTCAAGTCGTAGCGATCGATCTTGCGGTAGAGGGTGGCGCGGCCGATGCCTAGTCTTGCAGCCGCTTGCTTAACATTCCAGCCCGTAGTTGTAAGAGCATGCTGGAGAATACGTCGCTCGTACTCTTCAAAGGGAAGGATTTCGCCGGGACGGGTCCAGGGACCTTCCTGAGGGGTCTGGACCGTGCTCGGGGCATCTTCGTTGCGCAGGGTCTCGAGGACTCGGCGAGCTTCGTATTCGTCACGGGCGAATTTGATCTCGGCGCCTTCGAGGCCGATTTGCATGCGGAGTCGGAGGCCGGGATCGTTGCTGACGAGGAGGATTTTGGGTTGCATTGGATATGGATAGTGATGGTTGCTGGTGCGAAACCCGGGGCGAAACCCGGGCGATGCTCCCATTTCGAGAAGGAGGCCCCCCTTTCTTGTGCTAAAATGAGCAAAACCTGAGGACAGTGGATGTACCGCCCAGGCACCGGGGAGGTGCTCCATCAGGTGGGGTTGTCGCAGAATGAGAGTCCTCATGGACTCTCATCAGCTTCATGTGGCTCTAGTCGCCCTGGGAGGACGAGGAAACCCACTCTCCCACCATGTTAGGCGGTACGTCTGGGCAGGAGCCCCGTGGACCGGTGGCGACCCCAGAAGAGCAGACCTAGCCGCGTGGTACCCCATGGGCTGATCCGTATTTCCGAGGTCCCTGCGGTTGGCTTGGAGGTAGCCGTGTTGCCGGTGCAGAGGGAATGGGCTTGACGGAGCGGCCCCCGTGCGTTGGCCTTGAGGTGCCCCCCCAACGCTGGAGACTGCTTATGCGACCCGTCCTCTTACTGGGCATTCTGTGCCTGCCCACTGCTGCCCAGACCAGGCACACCCTGGTGATTGGTATCGACGGTGCACGTTCCGACGCCGTCATGGCCGCCCAGACTCCGAATATGGACAACCTGCTCGGCGCAGGGGTCGTTACATGGGATGCGGTTGCCGGAGGCGCCCTTGACCCTGGCGATCCCACGCATCAAGACACGTCCAGCGGTCCAGGCTGGTCGAGCCTCTTGATCGGTGTGTGGGCGGACAAACACGGCGTCCACGACAATGGGCAGTTCTCCAGCGGGGATTTCACCGGTTTCCCGCACTTCTTCAAGCGCGTCCGGGATCACCAGCCCGGTGCCTACCTCTCATCGATCGTGCAGTGGCATCCGATCAATGAGAACCTTCTGCATCCCTACCCGGGGATTGCGGATTTCACGCAGGAGGTGGCTGACTCGGGGGAGGCGGTCAAGAACGCCGCGGTCGCGCATCTAGCCAGCGCGGACCCCACCGCGTTGTTTCTGCACTTCGACGACGTAGATCACGAGGGCCACGCAAGCGGCTTCCATCCGGGGAATCCGGCCTACCTGGCCGCCATCGAAGATACCGACGCTCACATAGGGGACGTCCTCGCGGGCCTCCAGGCTCGTCCCAACTACCAGAACGAGGACTGGCTCGTGCTCATCACCACGGACCACGGTGGCAACGGCCTCTCGCATGGGGGCCATACGCCTGGAGAGCGCAGGATCTGGATCATTGCCGCGACCAAGGGTGCCGAGGCCGAGGTGCTTCCCGAGGGCCCGGGGCATACGGCCGTGGCGCGCACGGCCTTGGCCCACCTGCAGGTGCCGGTGGACCCCTCATGGGGCCTGGTGGATGATGACCCGTTCGGTCTTCCACTCATCTTGGCCAGCGCGCCTCGGCCCACCGAAGGAGCCGTGTCCGTGGCCCTCACGGAGACCTTGGATTGGCTTACGGGCGCAGAGGCCCTGGCCCACGACGTCTTCTTCGGGACCCAATCAGCCCCTCCATTTCAAGCCCAGGTGAACTCCAGCGTCTTTGATCCGGGGATTCTGCAGGCTGAGACCACCTACTACTGGCGGGTGGACACGGTTACAGCGTCGGGGACTCTCACTGGCGAGGCGTGGACTTTCACCACAGCTGGAACCCTGTTCGATGATCTGGCCATGCACCTGGACTTCCAGGGGGATCTGGTGGACAAGACCGGCCAAGGTTTGGACGGCAGCCCGTCGGGCAATCCCAAGTTCCAAACAGGGGTCGTGGGCCAGGCAATACGCCTGGACGGGGCCGGTGATTACTTCTCCTTCGGCAGTCCCCCTGACCTCGACTTTGGCTCGGATAGGGACTTCAGCGTGGCCTTCTGGGTGCGCTCGAACGGCTGGAGCTCCGATCCGATCATTATCGGAAACAAGGACTGGGGCAACGGCGCCAACACGGGCTGGTTGATTGCCGGTGAGAGTGACGGAACAAGCTGGCAGTGGAATTTCAAGGGCAGTGCCGGATCGCGGGTGGACTTCGATCTGATCGGTTCGGTGGCCGACCTCACCTGGCATCACATCGCGGTCACCCACGACCGTGATGGAGACGCGGTCTTCTACCAGGACGGGGTCATGCTGGGCGCCATCTCGATCGATGGCCAGGGGGATTTGGATACGGGCTTGCCCACGGTGGTGGGGCAGGATGGAACTCTCAACTACCCCGTCGATTTCAGTGGACGCCTCGATGAGTTGCGTCTATGGAGGCGGGTGATCGGTCCGAGTGAGGTCTATCAGCTCTACAGCGCGGGGCTGCCGGCACCCTTCGGCGACCGCTACTGCGTGGGGATGCCGAACTCGGTGGGCGCCGGCGCGCACCTGATGGCGGTGGGGAGTCCCGTAGTGGCGGACAATGACGTGACCTTGGTGGCCCTGGGTTTGCCGCCGAGTACGGCGGGTTTCTTCTTCTTCGGCACGACGGCGGTCAGTGTGCCTCTGGGCGAAGGGGTGCGCTGCGTGGGCGGTGCCATCAAACGCTTCCTTCCTCCAGTCGTGTCCAACAAGAGCGGGGTCGCCCTGCGGGCGGTGGACCTGACCGAGCCACCTGCGGTCGGTTCGGTCTTTGTCGGTACCAGCCTCTACCAGCAGCTCTGGTATCGCGATCCTCCCGGTGGCCCCGTGGGCTACAACCTTTCTGATGGCCTGCTGATCAACTGGGAGTAGTTAGTGCCTTGGGGTGCGCCCCTGCGTGCCTTAGCATCCAAGCATGCCTGGCCTTGTTGAGCGCGTGCTGTCCTGCGTGGCCCTGCCCCTGGACCCCTCCGACTTCTCCGGGAGTCGCGTTCTCCCGTTTTTGCTCCAGAGAGCCAGCCCCATGATCGCGAGGAGGCTTGGCTCATGGCGCTGAGGCTTGGGACGTCGAGTTGGGGCGAGAAGGGCTGGGTGGGCACCTTCTACCCTCCCGGAACTCGGCCCCTGGGGTTCCTCGGCCACTATGCGGGGCAGTTTGGCTCGGTGGAGGCGGACAATACCTATTACCGTATTCCAAGCGCCCGGACTATCCGCGGCTGGGAGGAGCGGACTCCGCTGGGGTTCACGCTGTGCGCCAAGTTCCCGCGTTCCATCGTCCACGGCGGCACCGGTCAGCAGCCTGACTCCGCCGCGATCCTCGAAAGCCCTTTGGCCCGCGCCAGTAGCGACCTCTTCCTCGAACGGATGCAGCTCATGGGGGCCAAGTTGGGTCCGCTACTGATTCAGTTCCCGTACTTCAACCGTTCCGCCTTTCCCGAACGGGGCCCATTTCTTGAGCGCTTGGACCGCTTCCTGGGGGAGTTGCCTGGAGATTTTCGCTATGCCGTGGAGCTCCGCAATCGCCAATGGGTGGACGAATCCTTCCTGGAGATACTCAAGCGGCACCGGGCCGCGTGGGTTTGGGCCGACCTTCCGTATATGCCTCGCCCCTGGCAGTGGTCCGAGGGCCTGGAACTCCAGACCGCGGACTTCACCTATACCCGTTTGATCGGAGACCGGAAGGCGACAAATGCTCTGACGGAGACCTTCTCCCGTCCAGTATTGGACAAGGCGGAGGAGTTGCTGCGCTGGGCCGACTATCTGCGACCTGTGGTGGCTGGCCCAGGGGATCACTTTGTCTTCGCCAACAACCACTACGCAGGTCATGGCCCGGCCACAGTGCGGGAATTGAGAGGCCTGCTCGGGGAGTCCTTGGAGGAAGGCAGGGGGCAAAGGCAGGGGGAGCTGCCCCTTGGGCCGCCTTGAGGGGGGGGGAGAGGAAGGATAGGGAACAAGTTTGGGTCACAGGCCGTCTGAACAGCGTCTGGCGGGCCGCGACCATCATTCGATGTCGGAACGGGGAGAACCGCCTCCGGGTTGTCCAACCCGGACGCGGCTCGCTAGGCCACCCCTGCTCCGGGGGTAGGCCCCTGGGAACGAGGCATGCCTTTATCTGGCTATCCTCAGTTTGAGATCGGCACTGGAATGCAAGGCGAGAGAATCCCAACCTGTGGGCCTACGCATCCGTAGAGTTCTCTCATGCTTCCCCGCCTCTCCATCCTTGCGCTGAACCCGGGCCTTTTTCCATGGCCCTCGCACGCAGTGTCCGTGGCGCTTGCGAGCACCTGCTTCTTGGGCTCCTGCGGGCAAGGAGTTGAATTGGAAAGCGTGTCGGTTGATCCCGAAGCCGTTGCGGAGATTTCCGACCGGGCGGTTGTCGTGGCCACGCCTCCTGTGGTCTTGGATCGCTCGCGCGCCGACTCATGGGGTGAGCAGGATTCCTTCGGAGGTGTCGAGATCGTGCGAGTCATGGACCGCTTCGGCGACGGGGCCGTGCGAAGGGTGGCCTACTACCTTCCCGGTCCCGCCGTGCATGAATCTTTACATGGCCCCGAGTGGCATTACTTCCCGAACGGGACCTTGAAGAGCATGCAGTACTGGAGGGAAGGCTCGCAGCAGGGAGCCTTCCGGTGCTGGTATCCTTCTGGGCTCCTGCGTTGGGATGGGATGAGCGTTGATGGTCAGCGCGATGGGATGTACCGCCAGTATCACAAGGGCGGCGATCTACAGTACGAGTATGAGTACACCGCCGGCGTGCCTCAGGGGAGCTGGAAGGAGTACTTGGCTGGTGGTGTTCTATCCCAGGAAGAGAACTTCGATGCGGGCCTGTTGCATGGGAAGCGACGTACGTGGGTACGGGCCGAGGGCGAGGATCCTCGGAACCCGGATTCCCCGGGCGTTAGCTTCCCCGTTCTGGTGGAGACCTACGAGGTCGGCATTCTGCATGGGCCCATGACTCGGTATTACCTTGGTTCAAGCGTCGTGCAAGGCAAGGGCGTCTACGATCAGGGCAAGCGCAGTGGCCGATGGGATACCTTCCACCTCAATACTCAACTCGCGACCTCCTGCGCCTATGAGGGCGGATTCAAGGAGGGTGCGGAGACCCTTTTTACCGCTGAGGGCCAGAAGGTCTCCTCTGTGGAACATCGCCGTGGCATTATCCACGGCCTTAGCGAGACCTGGTACCTCGAAGGATCTCTGCAATCCAGCGGATCGCTCGTGGACGGGAAGCGCAACGGAACCTGGATCTACCGGCGATCCGACGGGACGCCCAATCTGGTATGGAGTGGGACCTACAAAGATGACGAGAAGGTTCCTGACAGCCCCATGCCGGCCCATTCTCCCCCTGATTGAGCCTTCAACAATGAACTCACCTATTTCCAACCCCGCCTCCTCGATATCTATCTTGTTCGCAGTCGCAGCCCTAGGGCTTGGAGCTGTAGAGCCGGCGGAGGCCTGCTACGCGTTGCAGGATGCTGATGCGGACGATGTGATTACCCTCCTTCACCCAGACGGCTCGAAAGCCCGCAAGGGCCGTATCGAAAACGGACGCCGCGCGGGGGAGTGGATCGCTTGGCATACCACGGGTGAGTTGGCTTACCGCGGTACCTTCAAGGACTACATGCGCCAGGGGGCTTGGACTTTCTGGCGTCCGGATGGCACGAAGCGCATGGCTGCCACGTTCCTGAACGATGAGCGCCATGGCTTGTTCAGTATGTATGGGCTAGGGGGGGAGCTAGCCTCACGGGCCAATTGGTCCGAGGGACGCTTGCACGGTGAGCAGAAGCGCTTCTTCGTTTCGGGTAAGGGCAAGTCGACTCAGACTTGGATCGCCGGTCAGCAGACCGGACCGGCCACGTTCTACCGGGAGATTCCCGATCGGGAATCAGAGAGCGAGCCTGGTGCGCCCGTCCCAATGATTCGCATGCTGCACGAGGAGGGGGCCTACGCCAATGGGCGTAAGATGGGGGTATGGGTGGATTACCACCCCACCGGCCAAATCAAGTCGACGGGTGCCTACCTGGACGATGAGCGTGACGGACTTTGGCGCTTCTATGGAGGGGATGGTTCCGATGAGGCCAAGGGTGAGTACACCGCTGATGAACAGTCCGGCCAGTGGGTGGGTTACCATTCTGGTGGCGGAAAGAAATTCGAAGGCGGATTCGCCGGTGGTGTCGCGCAGGGTAGTTGGACCCGATGGTGGGCCAGTGGTCAGAAGAAGTCTCAAGGCCCTATCCTGGACGGTAAGTGGCACGGAAAGTGGATGGCTTGGGATAAGGACGGACGGCCTGACACGAAACTGAGCGGCACCTATAGCCGCGGATCCAAAGACAAATGAGCTTCCCCATGACGCAATGCATCCGCTTTCTGATCCTTGGGGGCCTTCTCTTTGTTGGGTCGCAACATGGTTCCGCTCAAGAGCCGGAGAAGGTTTATGACTTTTCTCCCAAGCCTGTGGCCGGCGAAGCCTGGCATCGCGATTTTCAGGCCAAGCACCTGCTCGGGCTCGATTCTCTAGTTCGGCAAGAGGGTGGTCAGCCCCCGCAGAGGGTCCAGATTCGCACTCGACTCACGTCGGATAATCGCTTCCGCTTCGTGGATCGTTTTGTTGAGGTCGATGCGGGGCGGGTTCAGGTCTTCAAGCGAGAAATCCTTGAATGTCAGGTTCAGGCCAACCAGGACCATCTCGAGGAGGGGGCGCCCCCCAACGAGGTCACATTGCGTGGTGGGATCGAGGCCCTGCGGCTGGTCTATACATGGGTGGAATCCGAACAGGGTTACGGCCGCTACTACGAAGGCCCCGAGCCGCGTGAATCCTGGCTGTCCAGTTTGCCGGCCGACCTTCCCTCCTGCTTGGGGTTACTGCCCCCTGGTCCCGTGGCGTTGAACCAGACCTGGAGCATCGATCCGCTCTTACTCCGCGGCGTATTGGCCCCGGGTGGAGCTCCCCAATATCAGACGCGGAAAGGAACGGATCGAGTCCTGTCGCGCACGCTACAGATGGGTGTGGCTGGCAGTCTGTACCACGCAATTCGTGGGAGGGTTAGTGGCAAGGTTACCGCGCGGCTCGAGGCGGTCCGGGGTGACGTCGCCCAAGTTGAAGTGACGGTAGAGGATGTGCGCTACCTGGCGGATATATCCGACTTCTCCAGCCAGAACCGGCTCAAGCGTGAGGAGGAGGTGGGGATCGACAAGACCTCAGGTAAGCAATTGGTGGAGCTGACGGGTACGGGCACCTTGTTCTGGGACCTCAGTGCGGGTCGCATGAGCTCATTCCGCTTTGGTGGGCGCGAGGGCTTCCGCACGGAAATTCAGGTGACGGGTATGGGCGGCACCTACAGGGAAACCGTTCAACTCTCTGGTCGCCTTGAAACGTCTATCAGTAATACGCCCGCGAAGGACTCCCCGAAATAGGCGTCCCTTCTGATGGGGGGCTAGGGCAGGAACGTGACCTGCACTGCGTTGGTCAGACCTGAGCCGAAGCTAGATGCGGGGTCTTTGAACCACAGTTGGTAGTAGCGCGTGACGCCGATCATTCCTGCGGGTACAGGTACCGAGAGGTTGGCCGTTCCGAAGAAGTCCAACTGCAGAACCTGATCACGCGCCAAGGGACGGGCCACGAGTAAAGTGCCACCCAGCGCCGGGAGGCTTGTACGGTGCGGCCCGCTGAACAGGATGGCCGGGGTGCCTCCTACTATTCCGGTGAGGCATGTAAGCTCGAAACTTCCTGTCGCCTCGCTGGGGAGACTGGTCCAATCCAGGCTCGCTTGGATTCCCGCGCTGCTCACCTTGCCCAAACCGTAGGTCAGCGGCGGGGCCAGCAGGGGGGAATTGGGGTCGAAGGGGAACGCGTTGGATAGGTCCTCCGGATCTCTTCCAGGCCTGCGAACCATGAGGTCTCCCGGGCCGGAGAGTGCCGGCGGGGCGACGAAAATGCGAGTTCCGCCGCCGCCGGACGGAACGCCCATTACCTGTACGGGGGTTCCGTCCGAACCCGTCGTCGCCGCAGCATGGGTGAACCAGATCTCGTTGTTCGTCGGATGGAAACCGCTGCCCAGGATGCGGACTCCGCCGGGGATGAACTCATAACTCTGGATCTGGACTTTGGTTGCAGATCGGACTCCGTATATGGACTGGATTCCGGCGATGTCGTCGGCCTCGATGGAGCGCAGGCTTATACCGCCGTCAGTCGGGGAGGAAGCATGCATCGTGGAGCCGGGAACAGCGCTGTGGTCTAAACCCAGGGCATGACCAAACTCGTGGCAGGCGACCCCCTGCAGGTCCCACGCGTCCGGTCCGCTTGAAAGAATTCCATCGGGGGCATCATTCCATACCCAAGGGTCCTGATAAAACCGGATCCTCCAGCCATCGCGGATGGGGATTTCGGTGTAAGCCTTGATGAATAGGGAGCCCGGAATCTCGGAGATGATGTTCCCATTGGTGTTGCCCGGGCCGCCGGCCAGCCCCGAATAGAAAGCGTCAAAATTGGAGGCCCCCGAACCGATCTCATCTTGGGTGGGGTCCGTACGGCCGGATCCATGAGGTTGTGATCCCCACTCTGCGACGCCCTTCCAGATGGCTAGTTCTGCACCTAAGGCACCGGGGAAATCCGGGTCGGCGGTGGAGTTTGAGTTGGCTTCGGGGTCCGAGAAGTTATTCCAAATCCGGAAGTCCCTTTGGGAGAGGTCGAGCCGGTCGCCAAACACCATGAAACCCTCGCTGCGCGCGGGGAGGAGCAGGCCCAGAGCCAGGATCGCGGCCCCCGTGGGAAGCCCGGCGCGGACCGCCCTGGAGAGGGCACGTTGGTAGGGGAGCTTATTGATCATGTGGACGGTCTGGGAGGACACACCTCAGCCTAGCCCGAATCTGGCGGATAGGCTGGATAGCCTACGGGGCTGCCCCCCCTATGCCATTGGACGGGGGTTCCTCGGAAATTAGTTCCCGGCGATCGGTCGGATCGGTCTACCCAGGGCTTGCGGTCCGCCTCCCCACGGAGAGAATGTTTGGCCCAGATTCAGCCCTTCTCCTTAGCTCTATTCCTATGACCGCCAAGACTGAAACCAAGAGTTTTGAAGCCGAGGTCCAGCAGGTCCTCTCGCTCGTCGTCCACTCCCTCTATTCTCAGCGCGAGATTTTCCTGCGCGAGCTGATTTCCAACGCCAGTGACGCGCTGGACAAGCTCCGTTTTGAATCTCTGACTCAGCCAGATCTGATGCCGGAAGGTGAGAGCCTGGGCATCGTGCTGGACGTGGATGCGGACGCCCACACCCTGACCATTGCGGATAACGGAATAGGGATGGGCCGTGAGGAGCTGATGGAGAACCTCGGCCGCATTGCGAGTTCGGGAACCCGACGGTTCCTTGAAGCCAACCAGGAAGGGGATTCCGAAGGGGCGCCAGATCTGATCGGCCAATTCGGAGTGGGATTCTATAGCGCCTTCATGGTGGCGGACGAAGTCAGCGTGGTCTCCAGGAAGGCGGGCGAGGAAGAAGGCTGGCGCTGGTCTTCAAAAGGTCTGGGCGAGTACAACATTGAACCCGCGCAGGAGGCTGCCCGGGGCACCGTCATTCAGTTGACCCTCAAGGATGCGGCCGAAGGGGAGAAGGACTTCTCGAAGGAGTGGACCTTGCGGGAGATCGTGAAGTGTTACTCCGACTTCGTGGAGTACCCCATCCAGATGGAGGTCGAGCGCACCCAACCCAAGAAGGACGAGAAGGGGGAGGACATCGAAGGGGAGACGGAGAGTGTCGTGGAGACGCAGACCTTGAACTCCATGCAGCCCCTATGGTCTAGGCCTAAAGACGAGATTGAGCCCTCGGAGTACAAGGACTTCTACCAGCACCTGACTCATGATTGGAATGAGCCCCTGCGCACGATTCACTTCCGTGCTGAGGGCTCTCACGAATACACCGCGCTTCTATCTCTACCCA
>JAPKBO010000293.1 GCA_028823395.1 Planctomycetota bacterium
GTCTTGGGGTCAGGCTGGCCTGTTGCGTGCCTTGTTGGGATGGAGTGGGTGAGGCGTCTGGTTCCTGAGTAATGGGGTTCGAGGGGCTGTTTCCGGTTGACCAAGATGACTTCACAACAGATTCCTGACGACGAAAACCTGCGCCTGCGTTTGCTTGAGCTCATGCGCTCGGGGATCGAGACGCGGGAGCCCAACAACGGATTTCATCGCGGGCTGGGGCGCTCGAGCCTCTTCGATGGATCCTACGACTGGCACTCGTGCGTCATGGCCCACTGGTGCCTGTGCGTGGCGGCACGCACACGGACCGACGACGAGCTGCAGGACTGGCTCATGGAGCGACTTGACTCCGAGGGTCTGGCGCGCGAGGTGCAGCTTCTCATGGATCGTGACGTTAGCGATGCGCGCACCCACCCCTACGACGAGGCGTGGTTTCTGCGGCTGCTGGCCGAGCGTGCCAGCCATCCCGATCCCCCGGAGGCGCTCGACGGGTGGCGAGTCATGCTGGAAAGCCGCCTCCTCGATTGGCTCGAGGTGAGTCCGTTCCCGGAGGATGCCGAGCACGGTTGCAGCGGTGCCTACGGCTCCTGGCTCTTTGCCTACCTCCAACTGCTCTGGTCCCGTCCCATTCGCCCTGATGCGACCGAACGGTTGCGTACGATTGCGGAGGGCCGTCTCGCTCCCCAGCGCGACAGGCTTACGGCACTTTCGAAGGCGCAGGGCTACGACTTCCTCTGGCTACCCGCCGTGCTGGCGCTGATCGACCGCACACGGATCGGAGAGCCCACCTCGTACGATCCCGGCCCACCCCAAGATCTGCCCGATAGCGTCGTCGTGGCAACGGTCCATCCCCTCGGCGTGGCGATCAGCCGCTCCTGGCCGGATGCGTGGGATGCGGGCCGAGGTGACGAGCGCGCCCGCACCCGATATGAGGAGCACCTCAGCCATTTTCTAGCTCGCGAGGATCTCTGGGCCGGCGATTTCGACGCGTCCTCGCATTGGTTGCCCCAGTACCTTTGGATCGGCCTCTGGCTGGCGGACGGCAGCCCCTGAGTCCCGGGGGTCTGGCGCCTACTTGCCGCGTCCGCCCCTGCGGTTATTCCAGAAGTCGTGGTACTCCTCGTACTGTGACGGAGAGAGGACCCCGTGGAGATCGACTTGGTGTTCTGCTTCGTTGGACTGCTTGAGCTCACCGGCGGTCTGCCTGTCTACCTCTCCCGCCTTGTACAGACGACCCAATTCGGCTTCCCTCTCGTTATTGGCGATCCAGACGTCGCGCAGGTTTTCCTCCTGAGTCACGGAGAGGCCCAGTTGTGGGCTGAGTCTGGCCATTGTTCCCGTAATCCACTCATCACGCTTTTGCTCTTGGACATGCTGCTTGGCAGCGGCTTCCTCCTGGCGGATGTTGGCCAGAACATCCTCGACCTTGATCTGTAGGCCTACGGGTGCGGGGCCGCCAGTGTTCTTCAACGTGGCCATCCATTCGCGGACCTCCGCTTCGAAAGCAGGATCCAAAATGGCCTCGGCGGGGATGCGCTGGGTCGCTACTGGGCGCAGCTCAAGCTCGTCGATGCGCTGACTCAGGAGGGCGTTTTCTGTGCGCAAGGACTGTACCTGTGCATTGAGGCTTGAGTCCGTCGGCATCACGGCCTCCACCGGGCTCGGTGATGAGGTGCGCAGCAGCAGGCTAGTCACTGCGGCCATCCCACCGCTCAGGACAAGGATCGTGACCAGGAGACTAAATGAGAAATTTTTCATAGCGAACGGCCAGCCCATGGGGGACGGGTGGCTCAGGTTTGTGGAAGGTTGTCGAGTGTACGCAAGTCCATGATCCTTACGCGCCTCAATGGTATCGGGAGTGGAGTGCAAGTAGTGCACATTCGTTTAAGGCTCCTGCCAGAGGTGTCCGTCCGGGGTGCCGGAGTTCAATCGAGCAGTCTGACGCTAGCTGTAACCGCATCATGATCGGAGGGGAACAGACCCTCCACCCGGCCGCTCAGAATGGCGGCGCTCTCCGCCTTGAGGGCCCCTCGCAAGAGCACGAAGTCAATACGACGGCTCCGACCTCCACCCGTCTCGTCTCGGAAAGCGTTGAATGTCCCGCGCGTTTCGTCGGGGAGAGCTGTCTCTACGGCCGAGCTGAAGTTGGCATCCCAATAGACTTTTAACGGAGGAGCCTCGGCCTTCGCGTTCAGATCACCCATCACGATCACATGTTCGACCCCCTTGGCGTGGTCCACGATCATCTCGGAGGCGCGCAGGCGTGCCTTGGGTCCGCGGTGATCGTAGTGGGTGCCGTAGATTCGGACGCTGCGGGTGCTGGCGTCAAAACCCAGATCCACCCACGCTGTCATGCGCGGCAGACTGCTGTCCCAGCTCTTGCTTCCGGGGACCTCGGGAGATTCCGAGAACCAGAACTCGCCCTGGCCCACGACCGACAGGTTTCCCCGGACGTAGAGGCCGGAGAACTCACCGCCCTCTCCCCCTTCGCGGTGCTGTCCGACCTTGGTGTAACCGTCCAGCACCTCGGCCAGGTCGGCGAGTTGAAAGGCGTAGGCCTCCTGGAGCGCGAGCACGTCCGGGTTGGCCGTCCTGATCCTCTCGGCCACCAGGTCCCGACGGGCGGGCCATTTGTGTTCTCCATCCCGTGCCATGCCGTTGCGTATGTTGAATGTCATGACGCTCAGCCTTTCGGGGCCGGGGGGGAGAGTGTTGCCTTGAGGCGTCTGGGCGCAGGAGACTAGACCGGTCAGGACCAGGAGCAGTGCGAGGGTGTTGCGCATGCCGACAGCCTAGTGGAACCGCTCCCGTACGCTACCCACGACGCTCTGGCCCCGTGGCTTTGCTCGTTCCAGTGTGGGGGGCGCTAGGATGCGGACATCATGGAGGGCGCGATCTTGCCCCTGTGCCTTCTCGTGGGTGGTTTGGTCTCGGGCGCGATCGCCGTCACGCCCCTGCACTTCAACTGGACCCACGAGGCCGCTTCGGAACGGGTGGCGCAGTGGGCTCTCCGGCGAGGAATAGAGTGCGGCACATTCGGGTCGTGAATATTGATCCCGACAGCGTATGGTTGGCCCGCCC
>JAPKBO010000294.1 GCA_028823395.1 Planctomycetota bacterium
GGTCGCGTGGACTTGGCGAAGTATGCCAACGGGTGCTCCAAGATGGAGAACTTCTTCCCGTTGGTGCAGGGGGGAGCCCGTAAGCGCAGTGGCACCCGCCACGTAGCCGAGGCGAAGTACAACTCTAGCCCGAGTCGTCTAATCCCGTTCGAGTTTGGGACTACCCAGGCGTACATCCTAGAGTTCGGCGAGAAGTATATGCGGGTCTACAAGAACGGTGGGCAAGTTCTGACCGATGTCGGAGGGGTCTACGAGATCGCCACCCCCTACCCGTCCTCCACGCTTTCCGCGATCCAGTATGCGCAGTCTGCGGATGTTCTCTTCATCGCGCACCCGGATTGGAACCCGCGCAAGTTGACACGCTCGGACCACGATGAGTGGACGCTCGCAGTTGTCGAGTTTGACTATGTGCCCTTTGAGCCCACGAACATAGACACAGCGGTGAAGGTGGAGGCGAGCGCCACCACGGGGAACGGTATCACGCTGACCACATCCCCCTCCACGGCGATCTTCAGCGACCCTCTTCTGGTGGACGGGCAGTTCAAACTCTCGGAGATTATCGGCAGCCATCACGGGGTATGGGAGCCCCGCTCCGATAACACAGCCTACTCGGGCACCATGTCAGCGGGGATAACCACGGTCTACTTTGAGAACAACGTCTACAAGCTCACCAACAAACATTCCAATCTGAAGACTGGCACGAGCGCGCCCATCCATGACACGGGCACAGCCTCGGACGGGCAATGGGACTGGGAGTACCTCCACAGTGGCGAGGGTTATGTGACGATCACTGCGGTCGCCGGGGACGGGTTCTCGGCTACTGCCAACGTGGTCAAGTCTTTGCCCGATAGCGTTGCCACCGCCCTGGGTACGCCGACTCACCGCTGGGCGTATGGCGCGTGGACGGGAAAGAACGGATACCCGCGCAGCGTCTCGTTCTTTGAAGATCGTCTATGGTGGGCCGGGACTGATAATAACCCCCAAACCCTGTGGGCTTCCAAGACCAGCGACTACGAGAACCACCAGGTTGTTGACCTCGACGAGTCCGCTCTGGTGTTTACCCTCAATACCGATCAAGTGAACGTGATCGAGTGGATTAACGCGGGCAAGGTTCTGATGATCGGGACCGCTGGTGGTGAGTTCGTCGTAGCCGCCGCCCTGGAGGGTGAGGCTCTGGTGCCCGGAAACGTGCGCGTGGTCCGGCACTCCACTTACGGGAGCAAGTCTCTGGTCACGCCGCAACGTGTGGAGCAGGTTCTACTCTTCGTTCAGCGAGCGGGCAGGAAGCTGCGGGAACTGGTGTTCGATGACTCGTCGGGCAGTTATATGGCCCCAGACATGACCGTCCTCGCCGACCATATCACTCTGGGCGGGATCACCCGGCTAGCGTGGCAACAGGAACCCAATCGAATGGTCTGGGCGATCCTCGGCACGGGCGAACTGATCTGCTTCACCTATGACCGGGCTCAGCAGGTCACAGCATGGCACCGGCACCCGCTGGGCGGAACGGATGTCAAGGTGGAGAGCATCGCGGTCATTCCTCACCCATCCGGTGATCAAGACCAACTGTGGCTGGTTGTGAGTCGCACGATTGGCGGAGGCACCAAGCGACAGGTCGAACTCTTGGAGCCTGAGTGGGTCCGCTCAAACCCGAGGGATTCGGCTTTCTTCGTTGATGCGGGGCTCTCATACGAAGGCGAGGCAGCGACAACGATGACCGGCCTATTGCACCTGGAGGGTCAGACGGTTGCGATCCTAGCCGGTGGAGCCACGCACCCCGACCGGGTTGTGAGTGGCGGGACGATCACGTTGGATCGGCCATCGACTTCAGTCCATGCGGGTCTTCCGTATACGGCTACCCTCCAGACAATGCGACTAGACGGTGGAGGCGCAGACGGGACTTCCCAAGGCAAGACGAAGCGCATCACGAACGTGGTGGTCCGCCTCGACCAGACAGGTGCCGGGTTTCGATACGGTCCCAGTGCGGTGGATGCCGACATGGACGAGTTCTACCTCCGCGACAGTTACGACCTGATGGACGAGCCTGTGCCGTTGTTTGACGGGGACACGCCCGTTCTGCCCTGGCCCGAGGGTTACGAGCAGGCTGCCAGGGTGACCATCCGGCACACGTTGCCGCTGCCCTGCACGGTCACGGCAATCATGCCTCAATTTCTGACCCAGGACCGATAGCTATGGAATGGAAAACTCCTGACTTCATAAAAGACTTGGACGCGGGTGACGCGCTGCTCGGCGTGGGTTCCATAGCTGGCCTCGCGAGTTCGATTATGGGTGCGAACGCAGCGAAGTCTCAGGCTGCTGCGGCTGCTGCTGCGGCAGAGTACAACGCGGTGCGTGCTGAGATGGAGGGCAACGCCGAGGAGCGCAGGCGGCGCAGACTGGGTCGGCGTGCGCTCTCCAGTCAGTTCGTACAGATGGCGGGCAAGAGCGGAGTGATGGCCGAGGAGGGTGGCTGGCTTGAAGCTCTGGTGCAGAACGCTGCTGAGTACGAGATTAACTCTTTGAACGCCTCGATAGCGGGTCGGAACACGGCACGTCTGAATCGGATGCACGGTGCGAACGCGATCCGCCAGGGCAATCAGATGGCCGGAGCGTCATTGCTTGCCGGTGTCGGGAAGCAAGCCGGGTTCGCCTACGAGCTATACAGCAAAGGCAAAACAGCCAAACCGGCAGAGGAGTCGGGCGAATAATGCCGAAAATCCCCCAGATACTGGCAGACCCGGCTGGCCTCGGGCGTAGGGCTGTGCCTCGCGATATGGGCGGCGGCGAAGGCATGGCGGCCCTGGGCCAAGCCGTAGGTGGCATTGGCGACATCTCGATGGAACTCTTTGATCAAGAGATGAGCGCCGAAGTATCGGGATCTCTGGCCGAGGCCACCCGTTCCCTGAATGACCTGAGTATGGAGGTGCAGGCTAACCCGGATCACAACGCCCGGAACAAGCTGTACGCAGCAGGCTCGGTGAAGATCGCGAGAGAGTTCCGCGACGGTCTGAAGTATCCGAAGTTCCAAGGGATGTTCGACGAGCGTCTTGAGGGTTCGCTGGAGCGT
>JAPKBO010000004.1 GCA_028823395.1 Planctomycetota bacterium
TGGATTGGCAACTACCGAAGAACAGCAGCAGCAAGACGAACAGTGAACGGAAAACGGAAATGTTCATGACTGGGGAGGACCGCAGATGGGGAGCAATCGACCGAGCGCAGGATACGCCACGCGCAGCCTAGCTCAAGACGATGGAGTGATCGCCCTTATCCAAGACCTGTCCCACCCGGTGTATGGGCACGTCACGGGCCGCGAGCTCCGTCTCGAGAATAGAGGCGTTATCCGCATTCACCGCAATCAAAAGTCCGCCCGAGGTCTCCGCGTCAAAGACGATGCTCACCAAGGCCTCGTCACACCCAGGAGCAACGTGCACGTCATCTCCGAGGCTGGCCTTACCCCGGGCAGAGGCGCCACTGACTACGCCGTCACTCGCGAGCGCGTGAGCTCCCTGGAAGACCGGTAGCGCGCGAAGGCTAAATTCCAGGGTCACGCCGCTGCCCTGTGCGACATTGTAACCGTGGCCCACCAATCCAAAACCCGTAACGTCCGTACAGGTGGTGACCTGCGCGGCAACCATCGCTTGTGCGGCGGCGCGATTAAGCGTTGCCATGACCAAGGCGGCAACGGCCACTTCCTCGGGACCGATGCGCTGCTTCTTGCCGGCAGTGGTGATGCTTCCCATGCCCAAGGGCTTGGTCAGATACAACTGGTCGCCTGGCTTCGCGCCCGCGTTGGAGGTCACCCTGTCTCGGGGCACGGTGCCGGTCACGGCGAATCCGAACAATGGCTCGGCGCTGACCACCGTGTGCCCACCGGCAATCACAGCGCCGGCTTCTTTCACCTTGTCAAAGCCACCACGGAAAATTTCCCGCACCCACTCGGGCGAGAATTCAGCTGGAAAACCAGCCAGGTTCAGGGCCGAGAGGGGCGTCCCTCCCATGGCGTACACGTCGGACAGGGCGTTGGCTGCGGCGACCGCCCCATAGAGATAGGGGTCGTCTAGAACCGGAGGGAAGAAGTCCACGGTCTGCACCAAAGCCAGATCCGGATATCCTTCGAGTGCCACCACTCCCGCATCGTCCACGGTCTGTGGGCCGACGAGCAGGCGCTCGTCATGCTCAGGATTGATCTCACGCAGAACCTGCGTGAGCTGCCCCATGGGCATCTTGGCCGCTCACCCCGCGCCGGCGGCGTAGTCTGTCAGGCGCTTTTGTTCAGGACTCATGTCAGGAGTGGGTGTAGTCAATCCCCGGCCCCTCGGCAAGAGTGCAAACGCGGGTCCTATTTCAGGTCTCGGAAGGCGCTCACGACCTCATCATCCTCGCCGGGCAGAAGCGTGCGGGGATCCAGCACCAGGGCACCCTCGTGGATGCGCGCAAACAGGGGTGGCTCGCCCGCCCGCAACTCAGCCGCCAACTCATTCACAGAGCGTTTGCCCGATTTTACGCGCACCACGTGGGTGGGTAGGTACTCACCCGGGGCGGAGCCGCTGCCAGGCTCGGACTCCCCCGCACACACTTGGGCGTCGATTTCCTCTAGAGAGTTCAGGGCCTGAGCCAGGGTCTCGGCGGACTTTTTCAAGGCGGGAGCGCCGGCCAGGAGCATGCGTCGGGCAGGAATCTCGTCCCCGCGACCGGAAAGCAGGAGACCCAGAGTCGCCTCCAAGCCCGCCAGGGTGGTCTTGTCTAGACGCGTGGCTCGATACAAGGGATTGGCGCGCATGGCGGCAATGCGCTCGGCCTTGCCGACGAGGATTCCCGCTTGAGGTCCGCCAAGCAGCTTGTCGCCGGAGAAGGAAACGACCTCGAGCCCGCTGGCCACAGCGTCGCGCACCAGGGTCTCCCCGCCCAGCATCGAGAGCTCGGCCGCCCCCGGTGCTTCGATACGACCCGAGCCCAGGTCAAACGCAGTCGGCACCTTGCGCTCACGACCAAGCTCCGCCAGCTCCTGCATGGGGACCTCTTCGATGAAGCCCACCATCTTGAAATTGCTGCTGTGCACCTTCATGAGCAGGCCCGTGTCGGGCCCTATAGCCCCCTCGTAGTCGGAACGCCGCGTTCGATTCGTGGCCCCCACCTCAACAAGTCGTACACCGGCGGCACGCATGACGTCAGGCACCCGGAAAGATCCACCGATCTCCACCAGCTCCCCGCGCGAAACAATGGCCTCCCGCCCGTTGGCAAAAGTGTGCATGGTCAGAAATGCCGCTGCCGCGTTGTTGTTCACGGCGATGGCTGCCTCGCAACCCAAAAGGCGCTGGAGCAAAGTGCTCAGGCGATCGTCCCGTTGATTGCGCTGGCCACTAAAGCGATCGACCTCCAGGACGCAGTAACCCTCAGCCGCCTTGGCCATGGCTGCGGCCACCTCGGAGTGCACAGGGGAGCGGCCGAGGCCGGTGTGGAGCACGACACCCGTGGCGTTGATGGCGCGCTGCACGCCACGGCCTTGCTCCTGGGCAGCCCGTCGGCCAATGGCGTCACCAAGGCTGCCAGAAGCCAAGCGGGCTTGCAGGGCCGCGGTGGTCAGGATCCCCGAGCGGATCTCGAACCGCCAGGCGTCCAACTCCACGGAGAGAAAGTCGGCCACCAGGTCGCCCCCGATCTTGGTGCACCAGGCTGCCACTGCCGGGCTGCGCAGGGCCTCATCCACGGACGGTAGAAGACGGTAGGGATTGGGGTGAATCTCTTTGGAACTCATGGGGCGGTCCAGTGTACGACCTCGATGGGCTACCATCCCCCCCATGTGTCCGATGCCGTTCCAGCGCGCCCTGGTCGTGGTCAACCCCATCGCGGGTAGGGGCCGAGCCCGAAAGGCGGCTGCCGCCCTACGTGAAGGCCTAAGCGGATTGCCCATGGCCGTTGAGGTCTTCGAGACCGGCGCCCGCGGCGATGCCTCACGCCGCGTGGCAGATCTTGAACCGGAAGTGGATCTGGTGGTGTCGGTCGGCGGAGATGGAACTCTGGCAGAAATCCTGGAGACCCTGCCTTCCGCGATTCCCGTGGCGGTCCTGCCCCTGGGCACGGCCAACGTCCTGGGAACGGAGGTCAACCTGCCACGCGATGCAAATGGCCTTGTGCGCGTCATCGCCGCGGGTAACAGCACCGGCCTCAACACAGCCCGGGTCAACGGTGGAATCAGCTTCCTCGTCACGGGCGTGGGCCTAGATGGGGCCATCGTTGAAGACGTGGAGGCTCGTCGCAGGGGCCCCATCACCAAGCTGTTCTACGTACGATCCGTGCTACGTACCCTTCTGCGCTTTCGATCCTCCAAGCTCAGCGTGCGTATTGACGGAGAGGAGAAGCCGGGCCCTTGGGCCTGGGTACTGATCACCAACGTGCGTGGCTACGGCGGTGTGACGAAGCTCAATACGGACAGCAAGCTCGACGACGGCCTGTTCGAGGTCGTCCTCTTCCCCCGTACGGACACTCTCTCCCTCTTGGGCTATGCTTTGCGCGCCGTGATAGGGCGCTTGCCGGGCGGATCCTGCAAAATGGTGCAAGCCTCACGGGTGCAGATCGAAGCTGACCGTCCTACGCCTGTCCAAATCGACGGAGATTTCGCTGGTCACACGCCCGTGCAATTCGAAGTCCGGCCACAGTGTCACCAACTCTTGATCCCATGACCTCTCCCACCCAACCCGTCGAAGTCCGCGGCCGCTCCCTGGGCGCCTCGAGCCTTTTCTTCATCGCTGGCCCATGCGTGCTTGAGAGCAAGGACCTCGCCTTTCAAATCGCCGGCACCCTGAAGGAACTGTTCGCGAGTCGCGATCTGCCTTTCATCTTCAAGGCCAGTTTCGACAAGGCCAATCGCTCAAGTATTGAAGGCGGCCGAGGAGTGGGAATGGAGCAAGGGCTCGAGTGGCTAGCCGCCATCCGCTCGGAATTGGACATTCCCGTCCTGACCGATGTGCACCTACCTGAACAGTGCGCCAGCGTAGGCGAGGTGGTCGACGTTCTCCAAATACCGGCTTTCCTGTGCCGTCAAACGGATCTGCTCCTGGCTGCGGCGGCCACAGGCCGCGCCATCAACGTCAAGAAGGGCCAGTTTCTCGCCCCCTGGGATCTCGAGCACGCCGCTCACAAGATCACAGCAAGTGGAAACCCGAACGTCCTCCTCACCGAGCGCGGTACGAGCTTCGGCTACGGACGCCTAGTGGTCGACATGACGGGCTTCGAGACCCTTGCCGCCAGTGGACACCCCGTCATCTTCGACGCGACCCATTCCGTGCAGGAGCCGGGCGCCCATGGCAAGTCCACAGGTGGAGACAGAAGCAAGGTGCCTGCCCTCGCCCGCGCCGCGGTCGCCACGGGGCACGTGAACGGATTGTTCTTCGAGGTTCATCCCGACCCGGACTCCTCCCCCTCCGACGGACCGAACATGTTGCAAATGGACGGGTTTGAGGAAGTGTTGGACGGAGTCCTGGCCGTTCACGCAGCTCTGCGCCCCTAGCCGTCCCTACTGCGACGAGGGAACTCCACCTTCCCTCCTCACTTCGGTAGGTGCCGCTGAGCTCCCTCGCCTGCAGGCGCGGCCAGCAGATTCCGGCCATCGACGGGACCCAAAGGAGCCAACCCCAGCAACGGTAGGAACGTGGGCAGGATGTCCTCCGAGCCAGCCGGTTCAAAGTTGGACCCGGCTGCGAAGGCCGCTCCTAGGAAGGCCAACGGAATGTCACGGTCGTACTCATAGGGGCTGCCGTGGCTCGTCCCTCGACCCGAACTTATAAGCACCCAGGGGTCGAGGCGCAGAACAACGTCCAAGCAACGGCCGGGATAGGTGCTGGCGCGATACAACGCCAACCACGGCTCCTCACCCGCAGCCGAAGGAGATGCTTCGCCCATCAACTCCTCAAGCGTGTACGCGGCAGCCACCCAATGCGCTTCGACGCTGGCGTCAGCCATAGTGCGTCGCAGAGCCGCGGGGTCCAGGCCCGACTCAAGAACCTCAAGAGGATCCAGGCTGAAGCCACGGCTACTGAATCCCAGCTTGAACCGCACTCCATGAGCCGCCTCTAGCGCCCGTGTGACGACACCCGTGAATACGCCGGTTTCCACAGGCCCAATCCGCTTGGCTCCGACCCCCCGAGCCTGCAAGGCCTCGGGCAGTTCGAGGACCCCGTGATCGGCGGTCAACACTCCCACCCAACGCCCGGGCCCCACGCGCTCATCCAACATGTCGAGGAAATCCCCGAGAGCATCATCCGTACGCAGCAGAGAGTCGGTCACTTCCCAGCTATAGGGCCCAAAAGAGTGCCCGATAACATCGCAATTGGAGAGAGAGACAGCCAGTAGGTCAGGATGTTCGTCCTGGCCCAACTTCAGGGTTTCCACAGCGGCCCCCGCGACCTGAAGAGTGAATTGATCCCCTAGCGGATATTTGTACACGTCAGAGGCCAGGTTCTTCAGGTTCGCAGCAGCGGCCTCAAGGTCTGCTCCAGCGAGAACCTCCAGATTGAGAGTCGAAAGGCGATAGGGAAAACGGATGCCATGCTCGCCGTAGGGAGACTCACCCGGGCGGTCGTCTGCAGCGGTGCCCAGAGAGGTCGGATCGCCATCGAAGCTCGGCGTCCACTCGAAGCCACTCGCCTTCTCGCGCCAGGTGGCATTCCACTCCGACACGAAAGAGGGCAACTCGCTCCCATAGTGAGTCGAGCTCATGAAGCCGCCACTATTCTTATCCCACCACACAGCCCAGGCGGGAGCGGGTCCCGCCATGCAGATGGCTGATCGATCCTTCATGGAAACGGAAAAGATGCGCGAGGCAGAGTCTGCCGCCAGGAGAGTCTCGGCCAGGGTCGGCGCTGTGATGTAGTGCGGTGAACTGCCGCTGCCAGACTCAGCCGGACCGGCGGAGGTCAGGGCGCGCACGCCGGCGTCGGTCATGCAGTAGGTCGTCTTGCCGAGAGCTCGGTCGAAGAATTGGTTGCCTACGATGCCGTGGCGATTGGGCAGGCTGCCGGTGGAAACCGACGCATGACCTGGACCAGTTTCTGTTCGAGCGTAGCCAAGGGTGGCCCGTCGATAGGAGCGGCCCTGGTCCCAAAAGCGAGCGAAGCCCCCATCCAGCCAGGGAGCTAAACGGTCGAGTTGCTCCGGGATCAACTGATCGCAGACGACGAGGACCACCAGGGCCGGGGGCTCCTGGGTAGGGCTGGGCGCAGTGCTGGGCGCGGGGCCCTGAGCCAGGACCGTTAAGGCGACTAGGGGGAGGCAGAGGTGCATAAGAGGTCGCAGAGGACTGAAGGGGGGAAAGCGATTCCATGCTACGCCATGAACGCGCACGCCACTCCCCCCAGTTTGAACCTCCTAAGTCCCCACCGTGGAAGCACTTAGAGGCTTGCGGAATATCTTTCCCAGGGCGGCAGGCCTTCCCCGTTGGCATCAATGCAATTTCCTAGGTATCCTCCGCCACCTCCGCATTGGAGGCCCGGGACAAGGTCCCAACGAACCCCATGAACACGCCCTACCCCAAGCGCCGCCAGCCCCTTCTCGGGCGAACACGGCGAACCATTCAGGGCAAGACAATCACATCCGAACGGAGTGGGGACCCCGCGCGGATGTTGAAGGAGGAGAGGGCCATTATTGCTGTGTGGGGACACAGCTGCCGGGCCCACTTCGGAGGAGATGCGCAGCAGTTGGGACGTGGGGACGGCCCAACTGTCGCGCTGCCCGGTACGACGAGTCCAATTGGAGTCGCCAATCGCGAAGGGGAGAGTATCAGCACGGGCTGACTCACCGCGATCGACGTCCCAATCAGTGTGGACAGCCGGGAATCGGAGCCCGGGGGCCTTGCCCTCGGGCTTCTCTTCTATCCAAAGAGGTCGGCGTCCAACCGAATTCAGTCTTCGGACTGATCCACTCGAAAGCGGTTACGCAGACGATCAATCAGACGCGCATGGATTTTGCAGACCCGGGACTCTGAGAGTCCGGTCAGCTGACCAATCTCGCGCATGGGCATGAACTGGAAGTACTTGAGGTAGAAGATACGGCTCTCCTGGTCATTCATGCGCTGAGTGACCATTTGAAGAAGCTCGCTCTGAATCAAGTGTTCGTCGGGAGCAGGACTATGCCGATCGGGAAAGGCCTCAAGGGCCTGACTCAGGTCATCATCCCCATCGTCCCCGGGCATGGATCCCCTTGGCGCCGACGGTAATCCCCGTCCGAAGTACTGCTGATAGGCGTCCGGTTCGAGCCCCATCTCAGTAGCAGCCTCGTCGTCGGTGGGCGCGCGTCCCAACTCGCTGGAGAGACGGTCGATAGTGCGCTTCTTCAACTCCATCCGCTGGCGCCAGGGCCTTGGCAGCCAATCCTGAGCTCGCAGCTCATCAAGCAGGGCACCCTTGACCCGCAGCTCGCAGTAGGACTCAAAGCGCACGCCCCGCTCAGGATCAAAACCGCGAATAGCGGACATTAGACCCATATTAGAGGCTGTGCCCAGATCCCCACGATCGACAGTACGCGGAAGTCGCCCAGCAAACCGCCGCACAATCCCCTTGATCAGGGTCTGGTAGACCTCAACGAGACGATTACGGGCCTCGTCGTTGGGGTCCTTGCGGTAGCTCGCCCACAGTTCTTCTACCTGAACGTCACGTAAGGCTTGGCTCTTGCGTGCGGACGGGGGTGCTGCCTCTGCAGTCTTGTTCTTTGATTGAGTTTTTGTAGTGCTATCCAAGAGGTCTCCCTTTCCCCTACGCAACGCATGCGGCCGACCCGGCTTGCTAACGTTGCATTTGCGGTGAACTCCGTTGACGGCGTTTTGAATACAAGTTCACAAGCAACAGGATCAACGCTCTTGTGCCAGTTACCCGCTCTCACGACAGACTGCGCGTCATGACCTAGGTGCAAAGATGGGAAAACCATCCACCTGCAGGGCCCTAAGGGCGATGTGGCGAACAAGGGACTCTTCTCAATACACCCTCATTTTTTCGGTGGATTGTTCCCAATCCGCGGACTCTAGCTCCACTCGTGCTCGCCTGAATGCTCATCTACGTAGCCCAAAGATTTCAAGACGGTGCTCTCGGCTGCGCGCATCTCCACGCGATCACAATCGGATTGGTCATCGAAACCGCACAGGTGCAACACACCGTGAACCACGTATAGCGCCAACTCCCTCTGCAGTGATGTCCCCCTTGCCGCGCTCACTTCTCGTGCCCTGTCAACGCTCACGTACACTTCCCCTTCAGGGCCCGGGCCCTCACCTAAGTCAAACGTGATCACGTCGGTAGCGCTGGGATCGTCCAAGAATCTCAGATGCAGGTCACAGAGGAACTCCTCGTCGACTAGTACGACGGCCAACTCCATCTCCGGCTGACCACCGTGGACCGCAGCGGCGCGAGCCGCTGCCTGGATGTCCGCATCGGGTAGGGGTCGCGGTTCCACGTCCCATGCGACACTGATCGTCATGCGGAGTCGCCTCCCGAGGAGGCTCCACCCGCCTTGCTGCCGCGAGCCTTCTTGGCCGGTACCTTGCCCGGTTTGCCCGGCTTGCTGGGCGAGTCGGCCCCGGCCCCCTCCTCCGGCTCCCCCTGGGGGGATCGCGACAGGTCCAGGGGATTGGGCTTACCCTTCGCGAAAGTGGGCCGCGTGTGGTGGATGGCGGAGAGCACCTGGACGATGGCCCGCTCAATGGTGGCCAGCTCAGCCAAGGTCAAGGCACACTCAGAGAACTGGCTGTCCATCAGGCGCTTCATGGAAACCCGGTGAACCATCTCCTGCAGGCGACCAATACTGGGATCGGTCATCTGGCGCGCAATCGCCTCGGCTGCGTCGGCGATCATCACGATCGCGGCCTCCTTAGACTGGGGGCGACGGCCCGAGTACCGGAAGGTGCCCTCGCTGACCTGGTCCTCCCCACGCAACTTAACAGCCTGTTGATAGAAGTACTCGATGCAGCTCGTGCCGTGGTGTTCCACCATGAAAGCGAGCAACGCATTAGGCAAACCGTAATAGCGACCGAGCTCCACGCCATCGCGAGTGTGAGCGGAGATGATCAACATGCTCATTTCCGGAGCGAGATTCTTGTGGCGATCACGCGCTGCGGGCGAGTTCTCCGCAAAGTACTCAGGCTTGTTGAGCTTTCCCACGTCGTGATAGAGAGCGCCCACACGCGCGAGAAGTGCATCGCCGTTGATGGCCACCGCTGCACCTTCCGCAAGCAGACCCACAACATACGAGTGATGGAACGTGCCAGGTGCCTCAATGAGGAGCTTGCGTAGCAGAGGCGAAGAATGTGTATTGCCGAGCTCCAGCAAGCTGATGTCGGTGGTCACGTCCAGGAGCGCTTCAACCATCGGCAGCAATCCCGATACAAGCAAACCCACCACAACTCCCACGATGAGCACGCGCACGAGGTCGGCCAGCTCCCCCATTCCCGGCGCCTCGGGACTCATCAACATGAAGCCAGCACTGAGGGCCACTTGAATACACCCGATCATCACCCCGATGCGAAACAGGTCTGCGCGACGTTTGACACTCTTCGCCCCCAGCGCAGCCATCACCCCTCCTCCAAGAGCCACAACGAGTCCACTCAAGTCGGGGCCTTCCAGGCGATCGTGTAGCGCCAGGTAGGCCGCCAGCAGACCTCCCGCTACGACAACCGCCTCCAAGGCCAGGGCGCGTCCCCAGGCCAGGGCCAGGATGAGACTGACGAGAGAGACGGGCAGCCAGGCCAGGTCAACCTCGCCCAATGCCTGATCGGATAGGAACAGGACGGCCAGTGGCAGAATAATCGCCGAGGACAAGCCGACCAAGCGCGGGATGGAACGCAAAGCCGTCGGACGAAAATCACGTAGGTAGGCCGCTAGACCCATACAGCTCAAGGTCAGCAGTGCCGCCAGCGCGCACCATTCACGGGGTCGGGCGAGGGCACCCAGTCCCAGGAGGAACATGGCGAGCAGGGTTGCCATCGCCGCCAACACGATCTTCTCGCCGACCTGCTCTAGGCTGGGCCGCTGATTGCGCGACTCGGTCGAACGGGCTTTCTCCGGCGAGACACGCCGGAGGTGGTGTCCGCCTTTCAAGCGCGCCCGAAGCAACTCGATCCAATTCACAAGCCGCCCCCCGTGGCCTCATCGGTCTGCTCGCCCTGGGCGGGAACCTGATAGGCGCGAATGATGCGAGCCACCAACGGATGGCGAACCACATCTTCGGTCGTGAACTCGGTCACGCCCACGGTATCAAAGCTGCGCAAGCGGGTAATGGCATCCATCAGGCCACCCTTCCGGCCACGCGGCAAATCACTCTGGGATGGATCTCCGGTGACGCACACGTGGGAGCCCTCCCCCATGCGCGTCAAGAACATCTTCATCTGGGCGGTACTCGTGTTCTGTGCCTCGTCGAGGATCACGAACGAAGACGCCAACGTGCGTCCACGCATGTAAGCCAAGGGTGCGATCTCAATCACACCCGCCTCTTCTAGACGCGTGAACACCTCCGGCTCTATCAGGCTAAAGAGCGCGTCATGGACCGGGCGCATGTAGGGGTTGAGCTTCTGCTGAATATCCCCGGGTAAAAAGCCCAGGTGCTCTCCCGCCTCGACCACAGGCCGCGTGATAACTAGACGCCGCACAAGCCCCTGGCGAAGCATGCGAACAGCCGCAGCCACGGCCAAGAAAGTCTTACCCGTCCCAGCCGGACCGAATCCGAAGACCAAAGGCTTGGCCTCAATCTGCTCCAAGTAGTTGGCCTGGTTCTCGTTGCGCGGCTCCACCGGACGCACCCTCAGATGCGTAGGCTGGAAAGGCGCACTGTTACCTGTGGATCGAGGGGATCTGGTTTGAGAGCGCGGCTCGCTAGAAACGGGCTCGGATACGGACGCCGCCTTGCCCACCAGTATCCGCTCGATCTCCTCCAAATCCATATCGCGGCCCTTGCGCGATTTCCCGAGGACGTGCTCGATGCGTGTACGGGCCGCCTCAATCTCCTGCAGCGGCCCCTTCAACTTCAAGTTGCCACGCTTGGCGAAAATCTCGATGTCGAGGGACTGGCGCAGTAGCTTGGCGAGGCGATCGTATGGACCCAGGACGAGCATGGCCTCGTCATGGGAGCGAAGGGGAATGGTGATCTCAGGCAAGGGCGGCTCCGGAGGAAATCAAAGGGGGCTTCAGCATGGGCCCCAGCGCGCGGTTCTGTCAATCACCCCCCGGCCGAGTGCCGATCTCAGCCGAGGCCCTCGAACAACAGGGGCCACGTGAGCAGAGCCACGGGGACGGACAGGAGCAGGCTGTCCACTAGATCCAGAAAGCCGCCTGAAGGGCCAAAGAGGGTGCCCGAATCCTTGACCCCTGCCTGCCGTTTAGCCGCCGACTCGAGCAAATCCCCCGCCTGGGAGGCCAAATTGACCAGGGCCGCTGCCGCCAGCACCGAGGCCACTCCCCACCGCGGATCAGGCAACCATTCGGCCGCTAGCAATGGCCCAGCTGCCGTGCCGACGATAAAAGAGCCCAAGCAACCCACGGTGGTCTTGCCCGGGCTGAGGCGCGGAAACGGGTGATGAGGAAACCGGGCTCCCAATAGGTTCCCAGAGTAGTAGCCAGCAATATCCCCCACCTTGGAAAGCAGGATGAGGGCTCCCAGGCCCGCCACGCCAGTCTCAATGACTACGAGGTACAGGGCGGGAAGGGGCAGGGCTATCCAGAGCAGAGAACTCATAACCCGTATGGGGTTCCTCCGGGAAACCCACCCCAGAGCCAACCCTATGACCCAAACAGCCTGTACAGCCAGGATCAAGCGGCCCACTATTTCAAAGTGTGCTGGGCGGGCCACCGCGCCAGGTTGGATTTGCGCGAGCAATACGATGGCTGCGGCCACAACCCCGAGGGCGCCAAGCAATACACCATGGCCTTTCCCGCTCTCAGGTTCGGGGAAAAGCTTGAGGGCGCGAGTTTCTGTCACACAGCCCAAAGCCATGACCACGCCGCAGCCCAGGACCAGGTAGGCCCCTGAAGGACCAGATGCACCCCACAGAAGCAGTCCAACCCCCAAGGCCAGACTGCCCCCCACACGCGTACGCCGCCAGATTTTGGACGCCCTCGAGGGGGCCGGTGTCGACTTCACGTTCATGGGGTTCCCTCAATGGACTCGGAGTCTGCTGTCGAAACACCGTCCTTATCCAATCCACCAAACTTCCGACGTCGACCGGCGAACTCCTTCATGGCGCTCAGCAACTCGTCGCGGCGAAACTCCGGCCAGCAGGATGGGGTGACGTATAACTCCGAGTAGCTCAACTGCCACAAGAGGAAGTTCGAGACGCGCATCTCGCCCGCGGTTCGAATCACCAAATCCGGATCAGGAGTCGTTGGATCATAGAGGTAGGCGCGGAGGGTCTCCTCATCGATGCTGGCAGGATCGAGGGTGCCCGCACGGGCCTCCTCCGCCATACGCTTCGCGGCGTCTGCTATCTCCGCACGACTTCCGTAGGAAAGAGCCAATCGCAAGAGCATCCCATCGTTGTCCGCGGTCAGGGCTTCGGTCTCGCGCAGGGCCCCGAGGGATGCTGAGGGCAACCGATCCAAGCGACCAATGCAGCGCAGGCGCACACCGTTACTCATCAAGGTTTTCCGTTCGCGACGCATGAAGACACGCAGCAACCGCATCAGATAGGTAACTTCCCGACCGGGGCGCTTCCAATTCTCTTCCGAGAAGGCGTACAGAGTCAGACTCTTGACTCCCATGCGCGCGCACTCAGTCGTCACCTCACGTACAGATCGGACACCCTCCCGGTGACCGAAAACCCGCGGCATTCCCCGCTCCGTTGCCCAACGCCCGTTGCCATCCATGATGATGGCAATGTGCTCGGGGAAAGGACCACCGAGATCAGGCCGTTGAACGGTCGGGTTCATGCCAAAAAAGGCTCCTCAACTAGAGCGGTGGATCACGGCTTCACGGCCCGGCCCCACACTGATCATGACGATCGGGACGCCAGTAATGGTCTCCACGTGCTCGACGTAAGCGCGGGCGTTGGCGGGCAGGTCCCCAAACGAGCGTACACCCGTGATGTCCTCGGACCAGCCAGGCATGGTCTCCAACTCCACTTGTACATCGTCCATGCTAGCCAGGTGTGCCGGATACTCAGTCCAGCGTTCGGTGCCGATACGGTAGGCGACGGCAAGGGGGATCTCCCCGAGGCCCGAGAGCACGTCCAACTTGGTCATGATCCACCCCGACGCGCCCGTCAGATCAAAGGCGTAGCGAACAGCCACCGCGTCGAACCATCCGGCACGCCGCGGCCGCCCGGTTGTGGCGCCGAATTCGTTGCCCGCCTTGCGCAGAGCCTCGGCCGCCTCATCAAAAATCTCGCTGGGGAAGGGCCCCTCCCCCACACGGGTGCAGTAGGCCTTGGCGATGCCCCAGGCTTGATCAATGTGCTGTGGCGGGAAGGCTGCGCCACCCGCGATACCACCCACGCCCGTGCTTGATGACGTCACGTAAGGGTAGGTGCCGTGATCGATATCCAGCATGACGCCCTGGGCCCCTTCAAAGAGAACCTCGCGTCCCTCCTTATAGGCTCGGCGCACTTCCGCACCCACGTCGCCCACGAATGGGCGTAGACGGTCGCCCATGGACACGTAGTTCTCGATCTGCTCGTCCACGTTCAGGGGTTCTTCGCCGTGCACGCGTTCGATCACTGCGTTCTTCTCGGCCAAAGCCGCTCCCAGCCGATCCTTGGCGCGCTCCGGGTCGAGCAGGTCTGCCACGCGCAGACCCGTGCGCGCCGCCTTGTCGCTATAGCACGGACCGATGCCACGACCCGTCGTACCAATGCGACCTTCCCCGCGCCAAATTTCAGATAGCCCATCGATGCGCTTGTGGTGTTCAAAAATCACATGGGCACCGGCGGACAGTCGCAGGTTTTTGCCATCCACGTGGACGCCACGGGCGAGGAGTCCATCGACCTCTTCCAGCAACTTGATCGGATCCACCGCCACGCCCGGGCCGATCATGTTCACCTTGCCCGGGTGCAGGATGCCAGAGGGAATCAGGTGCAGGACGTATTTCTCTCCCTCCACCACAACGGTGTGGCCGGCGTTGGCCCCACCCTGATAGCGCACAACCAAATCCTTGCCCTCGGCCAGGAAGTCGATCAACTTGCCTTTGCCTTCATCGCCCCATTGGGCTCCAAAAACGCTGAGAGAGGGCATAAATCAGACTCGTTTGGGGCGAAGAGGGATCAAGGTGAAACGGGGAAGGACTGCGTAAAACCCGAGGCCAAATAACGAGGTCCCGGGGATCGGCGGGGGATTCTCGCAGGCAGACAGGCGTGGAACAAGCATCTCGGGCGCATTCGCCAAACCTGAAGCTGGGAGGCCCTGGCCGCCGACTGCTATGCTTGGCCCGTGTCCCTGCGATCCAGTCTCCTATTCCTCCCTTTGGGCCTGGGCCTTATGGCCCTCACCTTGGGGTGCCTATTGCCCGACTCCAGCGAAGTACGCCGGACAAGAGTCCTAGACGCCTCGCAGGGAGAAGTTCTGGCCCAGCTCCAGCTGCTGCCCACCGGCCCGGCCTGGTCCAACTGGTCACCCTCCCACACGGCTGGAGGACTGGTCCAGACCTCATGCCTGCCGGAGCGGGGTATCTGGTTCGATGTGCACACCGACCCTCCGCGCAAGGCGGCCATCCTCTTCGAGTCCCAGCCCGAGGGTCTGCGCCTCACCTGGTTCGAGGTGTCCCAGTGGAGCGGCAATCCCCTCGGCCGTATTGTCGCCTGGAGCCGCGAAGCCCAGCGGGCAAAGGAGTTGGAAGCCTCCCTTGTCGGTCTGGAGCAGATCTTGGCCGAGAATACCGCCCAAGATTCCGAGCCTGACCCGCCAAAGGTATTGCTCATCATCGCCGACGATCTGGGTTGGGACCTATTGGCGAGCTCCCACACACCCAATCTGGATGCCCTCGCCGCTTCGGGCATGACGTGCACGAACCTGTGGGTGACTCCCAAGTGCGGGCCGACCCGAGCCTGCATGCTCACCGGCCGCTTCCATTTCCGAATCGGCAACGGAGAAATCGCCAAGCGTCACAAGAACCGCTCCATGGGCCTGGATGAAGACACGCTCCCCGAGCGCATAGGCAGCCAACGCTCAGCCGCCTACGGCAAGTGGCATCTGGGAACGGACCCACGCCATCCCAACGACACGGGCTTTGGCCACTACGCGGGAAGCCTGGGCAACTTGAACGGCAAGAGCTACACGGCCTGGCCTAAGGTCGTAGATGGTGTCGAGTCCGATAGCCAGCACTACGCCACCAGCGACGTGACGGATGATGCTCTGGCCAGTAATGCAGACTTCAAGTGGGTCGCCTACCACGCGGTGCACACGCCGTTCCACGACCCGCCCGCCAAGTTGCACCCCAACACAAAACTGGATGGCACCGAGAACACCCAGGTACGCGCCATGACCGAGGCCTTCGACATGGAGGTCGGTCGCCTTCTAGCTGGCCATCCCGAGGCATGGGTCTTCTTTGTAGGCGACAACGGCACCACGTCGCTCGTGGGCGGCGGCAAGGGCTCCATGATGGAATCCGGCATCAACACCCCACTCTTCGTGCGAGGTCCGGGAATAGAGGCGGGGTCCACGACGGATGCCATGATCAACGCGACCGATTTCTTCAGCACCATCGCCGAGATCTTTGGTGTTTCCGGCGAGGCCCAGGACTCCATCAGCTTCCTACCCGTACTCAGGGGGGAAGCTGGCGCACGCGAGTGGAACTACTCCTGTCTGTTCTACGAACAGAAGCCGGGCCGGCGTATGCACGCAATCCGCGATGAGCAGTACAAGTTCGTTATCGATTTCGAGCAAGAAGAGTACCTGTACGCCATGCCCGGTGAGGCGCTCATCGACCTGAAGAGTGCGGCGGACGAACTCCAAGCACGTCGTGAAACCCTGCGGGCCCTGATCCCGAGAGGGTTCTAGCGACGGCGGCCGTGTCCCCCACCACCGGGGGTGCGCACCTCGATCTCACTACCAGCCGGCATGTCGAGGGCGCTCTTGCCGGCCAAGGGCCGGTCTGCTCGAGCACCCGCCGGACGCCAACGGGCCGAGCCTGTACTCCCTGATTCACCTCCGGCCAATCCCCAGGGTCCTGTCTCCTGACGCTCGGCAATCCAACCCACCCGCACGTCCTGCAGGAATCGCAGACGCCGCACGAGGCCATCGCCTCCCCGCTGCGCACCCTGGCCACCGGAACCACGGCGTACCGTCGTTTTCAAAACGCGCACGGGCAGTTCATTTTCCATGGCCTCGATAGGCGTGTTGCGCGTGTTGGTCATGTGAGTCTGAAGGGCGTGAGCACCAGGTCTATCCGGACCCGCCCCGGCCCCTCCGCCCAAGGTCTCGTAGTAGGCGAAGCTGCCCGCGGCGTCTCCAAAGGTCAAGTTGCTCATCGTCCCCACGCTGGCGGCAGGCATTTGCTCGGGTAGCACGTCGGCCAGAGCTGCGAGCACAAGATCCACCAAGCGCTGGCTGGTCTCCACGTTGCCAGCTGCCACCGGAGACGGATAGCGCGCATCGCACAAGCTCCCCGCGCGCGTACTCACCCGAATGCGCCGCAGGACGCCCTCGTTCGTGGGCGTACCCGCAGGAAGGAGGCAGCGGATCACATAGAACACGGCCGCCAAGGTCACGGCGCGCACCGTGTTCACGGGCCCGATCACGGAGTCATCACTAGCCGTGAAGTCGAAGTGCATGCTCTTTGCCGTAACTTTCAGGGTCAACCGAAGGCGTACGAACTCGCCCTCTGTGCCAGGCCACTCGAGCACGTCCTCAGCCTGCCAGACCCCACTCGGAAGACCCAAAACGAGCTCCCCCACCAGCGCGTCAGTCCAATCCCTGAGGGAGGCACCCTGGGACAGCACCTCCGCACAACCGTGCTCAGCGGCCATGGCAGTAAGTCGCTGGCTGCCCACCCGATTGGCAGCCCACTGGGCCAACAGATCACCCTCTCGCTCCGCTGGGACGCGCATATTGGCCAGCAACAGTCCCAGCACATCGCGGCGTAGCTCACCACCCTGCACCAAGAGCGTGGGCGGGATGCGAAGCCCCTCGGCATGAACGTCCGCCACCGGCGCCATGGAACCCGGATAGGCACCACCGACATCCGCATGATGGGCGCGGTTCAGACAATAGAAGTCCGGTTCCTTGCTCTGTCCCAAAAACACGGGGGAGACCAGGGTGATGTCCGGCAGGTGTGAACCACCGGCATAAGGGTCGTTGACCACAACCACGTCTCCCGGCCCCATCGGAACATGTTCCCGGGCAGCAGCCAAAGAAAGGGGCGCCGCGCCCAAATGCACCGGCAGGTGCGCAGCCTGGGCGACCATGCGCCCCTGACCGTCAAAGAGTGCGCAGGAAAAGTCGCGCCGTTCTTTGATGTTGGGCGAGAACGCCGAGCGCATGAGCGCTACGCCCATTTCCTCGGCCGCCGCCGCGAACAGGTGCTGAAAAACCTCCAGTCGCAGCGGGTCACGGACCACAGCGCGAGGCTTGCGGGTGGAAGATTTCTTGGGTTGCTGGCGAGCCATGAGAGTCACTGGCGCCTCAACTGCAACGGGCGCGGCCCGTAGCTTACCAACGAAAGCCGTCGGGATAGTCCAGAATCGGGAGGGGGGAATGGTCCAGCGCCTCCCAGCGCAGCAGCGGAATAATGTCCACGTCATCCTCTCCCATGCGACGCCACACAACGCAGCGCACCGTACGTGTCATGTGCGCACCCGAGCGTTCGTATTCTTCCTTCTCCTGACGCGAGTCGAACTCCTGGGACTGGTGACGATCTGCGAGGGTCACCATGCGGGCAGTCACGTAGATCGAGAACACGTCGCTATCCACACGGAGCAGCGACTTCATTCGCTCGGCAGACTCAGGCGTGATCATGTCATAGCCACGCACTTCCTCAAGCTCATCAAGGCCGTCGAAAATTTTGGTCAGCAAGATCTCCTCGCCGAACTCATCCAAACTGGGTTCCACTAATTCTTGGTTGGGATCAGCCTCTTCCTCGTCATTGCGATACCACACCACGTCCTCCCAAAAGGACGGGTCCATATCCCCGTAGCCCATCAACCCGGTCAGCACGGCGCGTGGTGCGGTGTTCACGTTGACCGAATACCCCCCGGAACTGGTCGGTAGATCGGGCCCGTCGCCCTCGCCCGTTGTGGGCGAAGTGTACATGGTCAGGAAGGCATCAATGGCGTGCACGCGATGACCCTCCCCATCAAATGAGTCCCGGTAATGATCTTCGGTGAAGGGCTCGAGGACGACAAATTCGCGGATCGACAGGGGCATTCCACGGGAACGATTATCTTCATCGTACGACAGCAGCTCGCCCGGTCGCGGCAGGTAGGAATTGTCGCGCTCCAATAGATGGTCGCGCATGATGCGCGCCATGTCATCGGCGGTCGCCTCTTGGATGTCGAACTCCGTGTCCTCACGGCACAAGTCCAGAATACTTACGACCCGGTCGAAGGCCAGTTGGGCCTCCTCGGGATCCTCGGCCAACATGTTCAGAATGTTGTACTTGCGGTCCTCGTCCACGATCAGGATGCGTAGCTCAAGGTCATTGAAGGAGGTGGCCGCCTGCTGGGCCCACTCGTCCATGAAAGAGTCGCTCGCATCAGCGCTCTCTTCACCGCCCTCTTCGCCGCCTCCGGGTCCAGCCCCTGCGGCAGCGGCGGCCGCAGCCGCACCGTCATCCTCGCCCCCTCCCTGGCGCAGCTCCCCATCAGATCGCAGCTGCTCAAAGACCTCCAGCATGGCCGACTCGATGGCCAAATCCATGTTCGTGCTAACGAAGTCACGGTTGGCCACCAGTTGGTCGGTGGCTGTAACCCTATTCAACTGGTAGACGATGGCGATAATCACCATCAGAACCAGGAACGAGAGCAGGAGCACGGCACCACGCTCGGTGCGTGGCCCTCTGGGTTTGTGGGTGAGGAGGAGCTTCATGAGTGGCGCGGTCCTTGGACGCGCCAGGATGTCACATTCTTCCCGGGCGCCGTGGGGATTCCGAGCTAGAAATCAGGGCTCAGATCCATGCCCTGCAGGATGCGAGGCCGAATGTAGAACAGCACATTAGTCTGCTGGGTGATCTCATACTTGTTCTTGAATAGATTGCCGATAACGGGAATGTCCCCTAGGAGGGGGACCTTGCGCTCCCGCTCAAGGGTGCGCTCCGCGATGAGCCCCCCCAGCACCACGGCTTCCCCCGGCTCCAAGCGCACCGTGGTAGAGGCTCTCCGGGCTGAGATCGAAGGTACTGAAATGACTCCCTGGGCATCATCCCCCCCTTGGCTCAGGCTGATTGCGGTGCCGCTCACCTGAGAGGCGCGGATGTCGATGTTCAGCAGTATGGTCTCCTCCCCGATGATGGTCGGAATCACGAACATCTGCACTCCCACGGGCTTGGTCATCAACGTCGCCGTGAAGGTGCCGTTCGGGTTGAGTGCCCCAAGGGTGTAGTAGGGCACCTCATCGGTGTTCTCAAATTCAGCGCGGCCGCCTTCACGCACGGCAACCTTGGGCCGCGACATGATGTGTACATCCTCATGGTTAGAGACGATCTCGAGCAACGCATCAAACTGCACACCATCAAAGATGGCTGAGACCCCGAAGAGTGCTTCGCCCGAGTCCACCGTATTGCCCAAAGAGTAATCCAGGCTGTTGGCGAAGGCGCCACCATTGGGCAGGCCAAAAATGGGCGTACTGGAGTCGATCGGGCTGAGGCCGTAATCGAAGGAATCGGAGGTGGACACCTCGATAATCCGGGCCTCGATTTCGATCTGCCGTACGCGGGCACTAAAGGTCTCGATAAAACGCTCGGCCTCGAGCAGCACTGCAGGTTGTGCCCGGACGAAGAGCCAATCTGAAAGAGGAACGAAGGTGCTGCTCTGCAAGGTCTTGCCCGAAGGCACGGAATAAGGTTCCCCATCGAAGCCGAGGCGCAGATCCAGAACAGCCTCGCTCATTCCTTGCTCCCCAATGGGCTTCAAGCCTGCGCCATTGACCACGGCCCCCCCCTCTGCGGGAATATCAAAGTCCCCGTACAGAGAAAGCAGGGTCATGGCTCGCTGGCCAAGGCCCGCCGGAAAGGTGTAGGGCTTCGTAACGAAGCCTGTGTCAGCATCCACCCAGATCCGCTCGCCAAAGACCAAGAAAGGGTCGATGGCGCGTGGCTCCAGGGATTCGATGTCCGTAGAGGCTCCGGAGCTCTCCGCCTCGGCGATCGGAGCCCTGGCGTAGAGGTTCTCCAGCTCCGCAAAATAGCTGGCCTCATCGAAGTCCTCGACCGGAGTAAGCGCATCCCCACCGAGTAGAATCCGCTCCCAGTTGGCGTTGATCTCCGCACTGCGCTCCTTGGGGGAGGGCTCACCCGAGCCAAACACCTGACAGCCTGATAGGCACACCCACGCCAAGGCCAAGGCCAACATTCCACCCTGCTTCTGTAAGCGGATGCCGGAGTCGGCGTTGGGGGCTTGGAGACAAACAGGCATCGGGAATCAGAAGTCGGAGTTCAGATCGATCCCCTGCAGTATGCGAGGATAGATGAAGAAGAGTACGTCGGTGCGCTCTTGGACCTGATAGTGGCTCTTGAAAATGCTCCCCAACAGGGGCAGGTCCCCCAACACAGGCACCTTCTTTTCGCGCTGCAGGGTGCGCTCCGAAATCAGGCCACCGATCACCAACCCCTGGCCCGCGTCTAGGCGCACGGTTGTGGTGGCCTTGCGTTTGGCCACCTCTGGAATCCCCACGGTTGAACTGGAACCGTTGGGGTCCGTCACGATGAAGGTCGCTGCCGTTCCGGTAATTTGGGACACCTCGGTGTCCACATCCAAGATCAGGGTGTTGCTTCCGATAATGCGTGGCACCACGTAGAGCTGAACGCCCACGTCCCTAAAACTGATCGTCCATGTGAACTGGCCATTGGCGTTGATCGAGTTGAGCTTCATCACGGGCGTCTGTTGCACCTCAATCAGCTCCGCACGTGCGCCCTCCCGTACGGCGACCTTGGGTTGGGAGATGATGGCGGCCGACTCATCGGTGGAAATCATCTCCAAGAGCGCGTTGAACTGCACCCCATCAAAAACAGCTGAGACCCCGAAGATGGCCTCCCCCACATCCACGGTGTTGCCGAATGAGAAGTCCACGCTGTGGATCAGGGAGCCCGCATTGGGCAGTCCGAAAATCGGGGTCACCCCGTCCACTGGGCGTATCCCGTAGTCGGAGGTCTTGGTGGTGGTCAATTCCACGATCTTGGCCTCCACCTGGATCTGGCGAGCGCTACTTATAAAGAGCCGGATGAAACGCTGGATCTGGCGCATCTCCTCCGGGGCCGCCGTCACGACCAACCAGTCAGAGAGCGGAACCACGCGGGGCTTGGTCACCCCCGGAGTGCGCGGGGGGGTGAAGGTCTCCGCACCCTGGCCGTTGAGCAGGTGCAACACCACAGACCCGGGAGGCTGCGCGCCCTCAGGCATGTTGTTGTTGTCCACGGGAGCACCGTGGATGTCGAGGCCCGAATGGGTCTCAATAAGCGCCTGCACGCGCCCACCGGCGCCAAGCGGAAAGGTGAAAGGCTTCATTATCAGCCCCGAGTCGCGGTACCAGACGATACGCTCGCCGAACTCCTCGTAAGGGTTCTGGATCGGGCCGTCCCCCTCTTGGGCAGAGGCACCGAGCAAGAGATCATCGAAGTCAATCTCAGGCGGAGGGTCCTGGCCAACTTCAACACCCGTCGCTGTACCCGAATCGGATTCGAACGTCTCACCTGCCGTGGCAGCCTCTTCTCCGCCGGCGAGGTAGGCATCCTCAAGCGCCTTGGCATAGTCCGCTCCGGTTTGCGGGACGGCGGCGACCGAATCATCGACGGCCGCCTCATGTTGAGCCGAAGTCATGGCCTCTTCAATCGCCTGCAACGCATCTCCCTCGGAAGCCTCCGAAGAAGCCGGCCCCCGGCAGCCGGCAAGGGACACAAGCAGGGTCAAAGGCAGCAAGGCCCGCCTATAGGTTTGAATGAGCCTCACGGGTAGCCCGCGTCACTTGCCGCCCATCTCGGCCTTAACCTTGGCCGTGATGTCGGCTACCCCAACCCCATCCCGGCGGGTGATTTTCTTCCAAACGCCACAGTGGCTATTGGCCCGGCGTACCGTTTCGCAGGCACTGAGGACCTTTTGCTTGGCTTGGGTCATCAGTTGGAGGCCTTCAGCGGACTGTCGGTCGATTCTGTTCTTCTTGATCTTGCGCACCTCGTCGGTCGCTTCCAGAAGGGCCTCATAGTTCACCGTTGCGGGCTTAGTGATGCTCGCTGGGTTCTTGATCCCCTTCCCGCAGATGTTGTCCCGACGGTAGAAGACATAGGGCGTCCCCCCGCCATCATCGAGACGCACACTTAGGCTGGCGGCAGCGTCCGGGGCCGGAGCGCTCGCCGAGGGAATGAGGGCTTGCGCGGACCCACAGAGGGTGCAAGCGAGCAGAATCGTACGTCCTATTATTAGCATGGCTTGATTATCTATCGGCCCGGATGGCGCCAGCCCGTCCCGGGGAGTTGGTTTCAGACGTGTATATTGGCCTAGAACACCGTGGGTCTTGTATAGCCGCTGAGGCCTTTCACTGCACGGGCCAATTGAACGGGATACTCAACGCTAACGGCCGTGCCGTTCTTGGCCCCTTCTGGGGTCTTTAGCCCGCCACAGCCATTTGCATTCCGGGCGATTCCGAGCGGAGGAGCGCCCCCCCCAGTCCTGGCAATCTCCGCGCCTTGCTGCAAGAGGCGTCTCGGCGCCGGGTTCGATTACGAAAAATGCCCCCCCGACCCGTTGTAGGTCGGAGGGGCATTGATTGTCCCGAGGCATTCGGGCCAACGGGTCAGTAGACCTCAGTCGCTGGCTCCGGAGTGCTCGCGCCGACGGCCACCGCGGTCACCACCGCGATCACCACCGTCCGAACCGCCTTCTTCGCCGCCGGGCAGGGTCACCTTGTGGCTGACCTTGACCTTGCCACGATCATCAACATTGATGATCTCCACCTCAACCTCGTCGCCCACATTGACGACGTCGGTCACCTGACCCACGAAGCCGTGCGCCAACTCGGAGATGTGGCAGAGGCCTTCCACGCCGGGAAGGATCTCGATGAAGGCTCCGAAGTCGCGCACACTGCGCACGGTACCCGTGTAGCGAGTGCCGACTTCCGGGGTCTGCGTCGAAGCCTCGATGGCGTTCTTGCAAGCCTTGACCTGAACTGAATCCGTTCCGAAGACCTGAACATTCCCTTCGTCGTCGAGAATCGAGATACGCACGCTGTACTGAGCTTGCATAGCCTTGATGTTCTTTCCACCAGGGCCGATCAGGAAGCCGATCTTGTCGCCGGGAATCTTGAGCGTCTCCATGCGCGGGGCATAGTCGGAGACCTCGGGAGAAGGACCGGGAACGGCCTTGAGCATTTCACGCAGAATGTGAATGCGGCCTTCCTTGGCCTGCTGGAGAGCAGTAGACAGCAAGGCACGGGATACACCCTTGATCTTGATATCCATCTGCAAGGCCGTGATACCCACGCCCGATCCAGCCACCTTGAAGTCCATGTCTCCGTTGTGATCCTCGGAACCGAGGATGTCGGAGAGAATGGCCTCGCGGTCGCCATCCTTGACGAGGCCCATGGCAATACCGGCCACAGGCTGACTCACGGGGACGCCCGCGGACATCATGGCCAGGCAACCACCACACACGCTCGCCATGGACGAAGAACCGTTCGACTCCATGATGTCCGACACGATGCGGATCGTGTAGGGGAACTGCTCGCGAGTGGGCATGACTGCCATCAGCGCGCGCTCGGCCAACATACCGTGGCCAATCTCACGCCGACCGGGGCCCATAATGCGCCGCGTCTCTCCCACCGAGTAGGGCGGGAAGTTGTAGTGCAAGTAGAAGCTCTTCTTGTACTCCGGCTCGAGGCCATCGATGACCTGCTCGTCATCGGGGGTCCCGAGAGTGACGCTGACCAGGGCTTGGGTCTCACCGCGAGTAAACAGCGCTGAACCGTGCTGACGCTCGATGAAATTAGGAACGACAGTAATCTTGCGGATCTTGTCGTGGGCGCGGCCGTCCACGCGGGTTCCAGACAAAATGCACTCGCGCTCCACGTGCTGCTGCAGATCGTGCAGCATGGTTTTGATGGCCTTGGTTCGTGCTCCAAGATCGTCACTATCACAATCGGCGGTCAGGGTCGACAAACACTCTTTCTTGATGGCAGAGAGGGCTTCGTAGCGATCGTTCTTGCCTTGGGTACGGACGGCCGTAGTCATGGCCGCCTCATGCTCGAAGACCTGGGCCTTGAGGGCCTCATCCACTGCAGGAGCAATGAACTCTGCCTGGGGCTTGCCCACTTTCGCGGTCAGCTCATCAATCAAGGAAACGACCTCAAGGATCACCTTGTGGGCGCAATCAAGGGCGTCCACCATGACTTCCTCGGGAAGTTGCTTGGCGGAGGACTCCACCATGGCCAACCCGCCTTCGTGACCGGAAACCACCAGGTCAAGGGTGGATTCCTCGCGCCGTACCTGATCCTCGGGGAAAGGTACGAACTCATCGTTCACGCGTCCCACGCGCACAGCGCCCAGGGTCGCATCAAAGGGCAGACCACTGATACGGACCGCGGCAAAGGCCGCGATCATGGCCGCCACGTCGGTGTTGTTCTTGCCGTCGTACTGGAGGGCGTGCGTCAGAACCTGCACTTCCTCCTTATAGCCATCGGGGAACATCGGTCGGATCGAGCGGTCGATCAGACGCATGGTCAAGATTTCCTTGGTCGTGGGACGTGCTTCGCGCTTGAAGAAACCGCCGGGGATCTTGCCGCCGGCCTCGTTCTTCTCGCGGTAGTCGCAGAGCAAGGGGAAGAAATCGATGTCCTCACGTGCCTTGCCAGCGGTCACCGCGGCAAAGACTTTGGAGTCACCTATCGTCAGAATCACGGAGCCGCCAGCCTGTCGGGCCACTTGGCCCGTTTCGATGGCGATGCGCACTCCTGAAATTTCGCGTTCAACGCGTATGGGTCCGTTTGTCATGGATCAGTTCCGAATCTTCGGTATCAATAGTTGCTTAGTTTTTTTCGTGTAGTGTCGTAATCTATCTTGTCGTCGCATTCTCGCGACCGGTACCGTGGGGCATTGGCCCTACACGGCACGTCGGGGTCTGTGACACAGCTGTGCCACACGACCCCCGCTCGGAGCTAGCGACGCAGGCCCAACCGCCCCAGAATCGTCCGGTAGCGCTCAGGGCTCTTCGAACGCAAGTAGCGCAGCAGCTTGCTCCTCCGACCCACCATCTTCACCAGCCCAAGTTGGGAGGCGTAGTCCTTCTTATGGATCTTTAGGTGCTCGGTCAGATTGCGAATGTTCTCCGTCAGTAGCGCGACCTGGACCTCAGGGGATCCGTTGTCTCCGTCAGCTGTCGCGTACTCGGAAATCAGTTCTGCTTTGCGGGCCGTTTCGATGGCCATGGTAGTTGTCTTCCTTCTTGCGTAGGACTTGCCCTTCGCCTAGGCGGCCTCCACATGGAGGTCATGCCACCCGGAACGAGGGTGCGGGGGGAGCCCAATGAGGGCTCCGCGATAATTGAGGCAAGGAGTCTAGCCCCCTGAATCCGCAGCGCTAGGCGTGTGGAGGGGTTTTGAGTATAGGGCCAGAAAAGGCCGACTGACGGGGCTCCGGGGCACCCGGATGTCCCCGTACCCGTCCCGGGAGCAAGATCGTGACCTAACTGGAGCAAAAGGAAAACCCATTCCAATCTTTGCCACCGCGCCAGAATCACCGATCCTGTTCCCGACCCCATGCATCCCACAACCCAGAAATCCAACGACGGCCCTCAGTTCACGGCCGTACTAGCCTGCTTCTTCCTGTCCGGGTTCGCAGCACTCGTCTACCAGACTGCTTGGCTACGCCAGTTTTCGGTGGTTTTCGGAACCTCGGAGCTCGCTGTCGCCACCGTCCTCGCCGCCTATATGGCTGGGCTCGCCCTTGGTGCAACGGCTGCAGGCAAGCTGCTGCACCGCATCAAACGGCCCGTCCTGTGGTACGGCATCCTCGAAGCTGGCGTGGCACTCGGAGCTCTCCTGGTTCCGCTTGGCCTGCGCGGCGCACGCCTCATGCAGGACCTCTTCATCGGCGACCAGAGCGCCCTTGTCGACTCCGGAGGACCAGCCCAGTCGGCCTTCTATCTGATGACGACGTTTCTGGTGGTGCTGGTACCCACGACGTGCATGGGCGCCACGCTGCCCCTGCTCACGCGGCACGTCGTTCGCAGGCGAGACCACATCGGCCCGCGGGTCGGACTGCTCTACACGACCAACACCGCCGGAGCGGTGGTCGGCACCCTAGCCGGAGCCTTCGTCTTTCTCCCACAGTACGGGCTCGCCGGAACGATCTACGTTGGCGTCGCTGCCAACGCGCTCGTCTTCATCCTGGCCGCCCTGATCGCCACTCGGACGCCCCAGCCAGTGCCCGATCCAAGCTCTTCAATGGATGAGCGCGCAGCGAAAAAGGAAGTCATTCCCGACGACCGCGTGCGCTGGATCCTGCCCCTCATCGCCATCTCGGGTTCGGTGTCCTTCACCTACGAGGTCCTCTGGACGCGACTCCTCTCCCACATCCTCGGTGGAAGCATCTACGCTTTCGCCGCCATGCTGGCCAGTTTCCTGACCGGCATCACCATCGGGAGTGCCATTGCCTCGCTGCTGGCGCGCACACGACAGGCCGCTGCCATCGGATTCACGCTCTGCCAGCTCGGGATCGCAGCACTCGCGGCCTGGGTATATTCACACATGGACGGACTGCCGGCCGTGTTCCTTGAACGCATGGCCGAACCGGGCGCCTCCCCCCAGGCAGTCGGGTTCCGGATGGCCTTCACTTTGCTGCTCCCTGCCACGATTCTAATCGGAGCGACTTTTCCGTTTGCCTTGCGCGTCCTCGCCCGCTCGCGAACGGAGGCCGGCCAAGCCAGTGCCCGGGTCTACGCCTGGAACACAGTGGGCGCCATCATCGGCGCCTTGTTGGCGGGCTTCTGGCTGATCCCCTCGCTGGGGTTCGCCGGCACGGCACGCTTGGCTGTAGGGGTGAGCCTGGCCCTAGCGGCAGCCGCATCGATAACCCTGCTCTGGCCCACAGCGCGCTGGCTCTGCATCGGCACCTGCGCCAGCCTAATGGCCCTGGTCCCCTACCAACCGCAATCGCCTGTTAACCTCTTGCGGCACGCACCGCTTGAGCCGGAAGAGGGCGCAGCAGGAGAAGTCCTCTTCACAGCTGTCGGCCACTCCGCCACGGTCCTCGTCATCGATCGGGGGGACACCCTTGAGATCCGATCCAACGGCCTGCCCGAGGCGGGCATCACTCCAGAGGGCACACCACCCTACGGACGTAACGCCGAGCGATTCCTGACCTCCCTTCCCGTCCTCGCCCGACCTGAGGCGAAGACCATGCTGGTGGTCGGGTTTGGAGGCGGAGTCGCGCTGGAGGACATCCCGCCGAGTATTTCAGAACTCGACGTGGTCGAGCTCGAGCCCCAGGTGCTCAAAGCCAACCGCGAGCTCTCCGATCGGCGCGCCGCAGATCCTTTCGACGATCCACGCCTGAATGTAATCCTCAACGATGCACGCGGGGCTCTGACTCTCACGGACAAACGTTGGGACATCATCGTGTCCCAGCCCTCCCACCCCTGGACTGCAGGCGCATCCCACCTCTACACCCGCGAGTTCGCCGCTCTCTGCAAGGAACACCTCGCCCCCGGGGGCGTCTTCGTGCAGTGGATCAACGCGGGCTTTCTGAATCCGGAGCTATTCGCCTCCGTGGGAGCCACGCTGCTGGACACCTACGAGCACCTGCGCTTGTACCGCCCCATCCCTAGCATGCTGCTCTTCCTGGCCTCAGCTGAGCCGCTCGACGTAGAGCGCGAACTCGTACGCACCGGCGCCCCCATCGCCGCGAATCCAGACTACTGGAACGCCGCAGGCATCAGCGACGTCAACGAGCTGCTTGCGCTCCTGGCCTTGGATCAGAAGGGAATTGAGACACTCTGCGCCGGGGGCACCGTAAGCACCGATGATCGCAACGTTCTCGCCATGGCGTCGGGCATGGATCTGCCAGAGGGCCTGCACATGGAGACGACCTGGGAATTCCTAGCTCCCGCAGATCCCCTGCTCGCGGAAGACGCCTCACTACTGAGCGACCTCGGTGAAGCGCTCGATCCCTTCACCGTCTTGCGCGCCATGGGCAGCGCCACGCCTCTGCGAGCCGCCGCCTTACCGGTTGAATTTCAGACCCCATCTGCCGAAGACCAGTCCTTCTTCCAAGTAGGTGCCGCCCTGCCCGCAGCGGGACGGGGCGCACCCGGCACGGCTGGTATCGGGACCCTCGCCCGTACTTGGACAGGGGTGCCCGGGTTGATCTGGAAGGGGTGGACCCTGGTGGGTAATAGTCGCTGGCAAAATCTGATCCAACTGGACGAGGAGCTTGCGAGCGTGCCCCCCTCATCGCCCTGGTTCCAGCATGCCTGTCGTCTCCGTGCCCACGGGCGCCTGGCCACAAGAGTCTCCCAGGTTCCCGGACAGGTTCAGCCCCAAGCCATCATCGAAGCCAACGCACGCGAAGCCATCGAGTTGCTCGACCGGGCCATTCTGCGCGAACCGTCTCCAGGTGCCCTGCTTCTGCGATTGGAAGCCGCCAGCGCCGCAAACTGGACAGCAGGCATCCTGGGCACGCTGAAGGAGCTACTAGTCTGGATGGGGCCGCCGAAGAACGGGCTGCCCCCGATCACCATCCAGGAGCTGGAGATCGGGCTGCGCCCGTGGTCCTCCCGTTTGGATGCTCTTCGCAACAGCATCACTACGGCTCCCGGAGATCCTTCTCTTCAGCGCCTCACGGCTCTACAGAATCGGCTAGAAGTACTTCTGCCCCCAATCGTCCCGCGCGAACCCGCGACGGACGATTCCGGCCAGCAGTTCCGATGATTGCGCACTCCACTCCAACCGACCCAACGCCGGTCGTCGCCGCGCAGAAGGTGCGCCTCGAGCAATGGCTGCGCTCACCTATGCGTCGGCGGCTAGTGGTTGCCTTCGCTGTCGCACTGATGGTGTCGCTCTCCACCATGCTGCATGTGGATGCCGTCCAACAGGATGGTCGAGAGATCGAGTGGATGCATGTCTTTCAGCGCAAGGCCGTCGACTGGGCCCTATGGGGATTGGCGGCCGAACCGATTCTCCTCCTCGCACGTTTTTTGGCCGGCCACATCCGCTGGCTCTTGCCCCTGATTCTCCTCCATGCTGGCCTGGCCTATGGGGTTGCCCGTGGGCTGGAAGAAGCCGAGACATACGTGGCCAGCGAGTGGATATCCGCACCCATGGGCATGCGGTCCATCAACGCGCCGCTGCGCATGGCAGGCCAGGGCGCCTTTCCGTCCCGTGGCATTCGGCAAGATCCGGAGGACGGGGAACGCCGGCGGCCGGCGGGGCAGGCACGTGGGGGTGAGCGGGCACAAGAGCGGGGAGGCCTGCCTGGTGAATCGTTCCTATCCCCGGATGAAGCGCGTCGCCGCCGGGACACCTCACGAGGTGGTCGGCGCATTGAACTGGGCGTCCTCCTCTACTTGGTCATCCTCGGCATGGGTTGGGGCGCACACTCCTACTTGGTTGAACGCGATGTAGAGCGTCATGCAAGTCGGCTGGAACTCCGCACAGCACGACTTGAGGGTGAACTCTCGGAGGCGAAGATCTCAAGCTTGGAGGGGCAACTCCAGCCTCACTTCCTGTTCAATGCCCTGCACTCGGTGGGCGGACTAATCCGCAACAAGCAATCAGCCGAGGCCCTCACCACCCTCTCGGCCCTCGGAGATCTACTCCGCGCCACCCTCGAGCACGGCAAAGAACCCGAGGTGAAGTTCGAGCAGGAGCTTGCCCTGGCGGAGCACTTTCTGGAGATCGAGTCCATCCGCCTAGGCGAGCGCCTGCAGCTGGAGACCCATATTGCCCCGGGTCTATCTTCCGCCCGGGTGCCCGCCCTGCTGCTCCTGCCCCTAGTTGAGAACGCCGTCAAGTACGCGGTAGCCCCGCGCCCCGAAGGGGGCTGCGTGGAGTTACGGGCCGCCCGCGAGGGGGAGTTGCTGCACCTGACGGTGAGCGACGATGGGCCGGGATTTCCCGAGCATGTCCTGCAAGGGCAGAAACGCGACGAAGGCACGCGCTCTCCCATTGGGATCGAGAACACCCGCGCCCGCCTGGCTACCCTCTATGGTCCAACCGCGAGCCTGGAACTGGGCTCCTCCCCCAGCGGCGGCGCCACGGTCCACGTGAGACTGCCCTTCAGCGAGATGACCTCATGACTCAAGCCGACGCGACTCTGAGCGTACTGATCGTGGACGATGAGCCCATGGCGCGCGCCTCGCTGCGCTCGCTACTAGAGGCCGAACCTGGAGTGCACCTTCTCGGAGAGTGCACAAACGGCACTGAGGCCCTCGCCAGCCTGCGGAACGAACGCCCGGACCTGATCTTCCTGGACGTAGAGATGCCCGGCATGAATGGTTTTGAAGTACTCGAGGCCTTGGATGAGGAGAACCCACCCCTGATCGTATTCACCACGGCCTACGACCGTTATGCCATTGAGGCCTTTGGCGTGCACGCAGTGGACTACCTGCTCAAGCCCTTTGACGATGAACGCTTCGCCCAGGCTCTGGAGCGCGCTCGGGATCACCTAGTTCGGGAACGCGTGGTGGATGCCAGTCGCACGCTGGCCCAACTGGTGCAGCCCCAGGCAAGCCAACCCGGCGACCTCCAAGACGATGGCAAGGCGGGCCCCGTAGAGCGCCTCACCATCCACCGTGAGGGGGGCGTCGAAATGGTGGAGACGAGCAGTATTAGGTGGGTGGAGTCGGCGGACCAATACGTGCGCCTGCATACTTCGCGTGGTGAGATCCTCATGCGCGAATCCATGGGCGCATTGGAGCGCAGCCTGGACCCCGCGTGCTTCCAGCGCGTACACCGCTCAGCCATCGTGGCCCTCGATCAGATTCGCCAGTTGGTCACGCAGAGTGGCGGCCTCGGTAAGCTCCAGTTGCTCGACGAGACCTGGGTGCCCGTGAGTCGGGCACGCATCGCCGCCCTGCGTAGGCGACTAGGCTAAGGTCCGTTCCAACAGCAGGGTGGATGCTTGCTTGAACGCCCCTCCCGTAGGACCCTAAACGGGCCCTAAAGGGCCCTTCCCAACACATAAAGGCCTCTTTGCCCGTTTTTACCAACCAAGGGATGGTGTACGCGCCGACTCCACCTTCCACTGGGAGCATGGCCGGTTCCACCGACTCTACCCCTTGCCCACTTAGCCCTTCCTCATGATACGCATCCTGACCCCCGCACTAGCTGGTCTGACCCTCGTGGTCGGCGCAGCTGAACTGAACACGCGCTACGACACCGAGCGCAAATTGACCGTCTCCATTGAAACCAGCCAGACCATGGAGACCGTTGCTTCGGAGATGACCCGTGACGGCGAGCCCATGGAAGGCTTCGGTGGTGGGCGTGGCGGAGGCGGAACCGAATCCACCATGGAGTGCACCTACACGGACACTCTCTTGGCCGAGGATGAAGGTGCCCCCACGCGCATGGAACGCGAGTTCGGCGATGTGACCAACACGACCACGATGAACTTCGGCGAAGAATCCCGGGACACGGATCGCACCAGCCCTATGGACGGCGAGACCCTCACCCTGCACGTCGATGAGGACGGAGACACCATCGCCAAGCTCAAGGACGATGACGATCCGGAGCATGATGACATGCTGAAAGGACATTCCCTCGCTCTGCTCCTGGACGGCCTGCTCCCCGATGGGGACGTTTCCGAGGGCGACAGTTGGGAGCCCGAAGCAGAAGCCATTTTGGCCGCCTTGGGCCTGAACGTTCAGAGCGCCTTGTTCCCCCCCCAAGAGCGAAGCGACGAAGGCGGTGGCGGACGCGGTGGCGGACGCGGCGGCCGCAGCTTCGGTGGTGGCGGTGGCAGCACTCTGCGCTACCTGAATGAAGCCGAATGGGACGCCGAAGCCACGCTCACCGATCGCACCGAAACCGTGCAGGATCTGGAATGCGTCGTCATCGAGCTCACCTTCGAGACTGAAGGTGACATGCCCGAGCGCTCGTTCGGCCGCGGTCGAGATCGGGACAGTTCCCCCTCGGCTTGGCAGAACGCCTTTACCCTGGGAAATTCGGAGCGACTCATCGAGAGCACCTACGAGGTCGAGATCGAAGGACAGCTCCTATACTCACTCGCCGAGCAACGCCCGGTGAAGCTGATTCTAGAAGGGGAAATTTCCCAAGAAACGAACACTGAAATAGACCGAGACGAGTTCAGCATGACGATCTATCGCCTACAGGAAGGCACGATCGAACACACCGTGGAAATCACAGCAGAGGACGCCTAAACATGAATACAGTCATTATCCCCTTGGTCAGCTTCCTCGCCGCCGGCGCGGGCTACATGGCCGCCGAGTTCTTGAGCCAGGACGATTCAGCCCCTGGTCTCGCACAAGGTGGCCCCGCATTGGCCTCGAGCAGTCTCGAAGAAACGGGCGTCCAGAAGAGCCTGGATGATTTCGCTAAGCGCCTCACGGAGCTGGAAGCACGCAACAACATGGCTGCGGTTGATCGTCAGCCGGCCGGGGCCCTTGAGACCACTCAGGTCGAGGATATGGCCGCCATGCGCGAGATACTGGCCTCCTTCAAGTCCGTGGAGACGGCGCCTCCGGCCCGCTTCCAGGACATGGTCGAATTGGCCATCGAGGAGCGTGAAAACCGTGAGGAAGCGGAGCGTGACGCACGGCGAGATGAGCAGCGAATGGAGCGCATGGACCGCACGATGGAAGATCTGACCACCAAGCTTGGGCTGGATCCGAATCAGTCCGGTCAGATGCGCAAACTCCTCACTGACCGCGATCTCCAGCGCACCCAGTTCTTCGAGGGTATGCGCAACGGCGGTACCGCTGGCATAGATCGGGACTCGATTAGGGAATCGATGCGCGTGCAAGGCGAGACGTTCAACACAAGCCTCCAGACGTTCCTGAGCCCCCAACAGGTTGAGGACTACCAAGGCATGAACAACAACTCCGGTGGTTGGGGCACGGGCCGTGGAGGCGGACGCGACTCCGGCACCCGTGGCGGCCGCGATGCCTGACTCAACAGCCTGAGATTGTAAAGGCAGGGCATCCCTCGCCCTCAACACGAACTGCACGGGTAGAATGCTACCCGTGCAGTTTTTTATTCACTGTGGTCTCGCCCTGGCGGGAATTCTGTCCGATGCTCCTGAGCCTGGGCCCAACATCGTATTCGTCCTGGCCGATGACCTCGGGTATGCCGAGCTCGGCTGCTTTGGGTCCGAGACAATCAAGACTCCCAACCTGGATCGCTTGGCTCGGGACGGCATGCGCTTCACGCGTCACTACGCCGGCGATGCGGTCTGCGCTCCATCACGTTGCGTTCTGCTAACGGGCCTGCACACAGGCCACGCCCACGTGCGTGATAACAGCGGGGCACATCGCAAGAACAATCCCCATGGGGAAGGGCAGGTGCCGCTGCCTGCTGGAACCCCCACCCTCGCTCGTGCCCTGCAGCAACAGGGCTATGCCACGGGTGCCTTTGGCAAATGGGGCCTGGGGGGCCCAGGGGAGAGCGGCGAACCCCACCTCCAGGGATTCGATGAGTTCTTCGGCTACCTGTGTCAGGCTCAGGCCCACAACCACTACCCCGATCACCTGTGGCACAACGGCAAACGGGTGGAGGCCGGCAACAGAGTGTTCTCCGCCCACCAGAAGATCGAGCGCGCCCCGGACTCCAGTGATGAATGGGACACGTTCCAGGGACAAACCTACGCCCCGGACCTCTTCATCGAGCGCGCCGAGGCCTTCATCCGCGACAACGCAGACCAGCCCTTCTTCCTCTACTACCCCAGTGCCATCCCCCACGTGGCCTTGCAGGTCCCCGATGAAGATCTCGAGGCCTACCCGACGGACTGGGATAAGAAGCCCTACTTGGGGGGCAAGGGCTACCTGCCTCATCTCCGACCGCGAGCGGCCTACGCGGCCATGATCACCCACCTCGATACAGAGGTGGGGCGCCTGATGAAGGTCATCGCGGAGGAGGGACTGAGCGAGAACACGCTCTTCATCTTCACCAGTGACAATGGCCCCTCCTATGCGGGTGGCTCGGATTCGAAGTTCTTCGACTCCACCGGCCCCCTGCGAGGATTGAAGGGCAGCCTCTACGAAGGAGGCCTGAGAGTGCCCCTGATCGCCCACTGGCCCGGGACCGTTCCCGCGGGCACCGCGAGCGCAAGGGTGTGTGCCTTCCAGGATTTCCTACCCACCCTGTGCTCCTTGGCTGGCGCCGATTATCCCGAGGGTCTCGACGGCGTCGATCTCAGCGGCACCCTTCGTGGCCTTCCCGCTCGACTGGCCAGGCGGCCCCCACTCTACTGGGAACTCGGCCGGCGTCAGGCGCTCTTGGACGGGCGCTGGAAGTGGGTGCGGCAGACCTCCAAGAAGGGGGTCGTAACCGAGGAGTTGTTCGATCTTGATTCCGACCCGAACGAGGGCACCAACCTCGCCCTGGAACACCCGAAGCAACTTGTGGCGATGCGCACGCTTGCCTTCGCTCAAAGGAATCCATCAGAGCTCTTCCCGAGCCCCTTTGACGATGAAGTTCCCAGCGACGAAGACTCGGACTAACGCCCGCCCAGCGTAAGCCAGAAGACCTTCTCAGCGCCGTCGCGCTGCACGGTCACCTGCACCCGATCCCCGGGGGTGTGCCCCGCCAGGAGATTGCGCAGCGCCGCCTCGTCCTTGAGGGCCTTGCCCGCCCACTTGGTCAAGAGATCGCCTTCCTTGATTCCAGCCTGGTCTGCGGGCGCACCATCGATCACCGTCCCGATCACGACCCCCGCCTGGGTGTTGCTCTCAGCCGTCACCACTCCCACGAACACCCGTGGCGCGGGGGCAGCAGGAGGCTGGGTCCTGCGCGCGTCACCGCCCCCCACTCCGCGACGAGCCCGGGCCGCGTAGGCGAAGGCCTGATCCCGTAGGGCCGCCCCCCTCAAGATATTGTGGAACAGATTGATCGTGTGCACGGCATCCACACGGTTGATCTTGCTCACGACGTCGCGCGAGGTGTGATAGTCGTCGTGGAAATCGGCGATGATGCCGAACAGGACGGGCATCTTGGCGCGATAGAAGGGCGTGTGATCTGAAGCACCAGACATGTTCTCGGGCTGCACGATGGTCAGTGGAGAAGCCTCAAACATAGGTGCGAGCCACTCCGCCATCCCCTCGCCCGTTGAGGCTCCGGAAACGGACAGGCGCTTATCAGCGATACGTCCGATCATGTCGAAGTTGATCATCAACTTGTGCTGCTCGATGGGAAACAGGGGATTTCGGCAGTAGTAGCTCGAGCCTATAAGGCCCGATTCCTCGGCGCTAAAGCACATGAATAGCACTGAGCGAGCTTCCCCGTCAGGAGGCAGTTCCCGGTATTCCGCAGCGAGGCGCTTGGCAAGCATGATCACGGCGGCGCTTCCCGAGGCGTTGTCATCAGCGCCCGGATGCAACTTGCCCGGTCCTTCGCGGGAGCCAAAATTCCCCATTCCCAGGTGGTCAAGGTGCGCACCCAGCACCAAGTATTCGGAGGCCAGGGAGCCCTTTCCGCGCAGCAAACCGATCACGTTTTCGGCACTGAGTTCTTCGTCGGCGATCTGGGCCTGGATCTCGATTTCACAGCCCAAGTCACGCACCACTCCATGAGCGTCCGCCTCTCGGCGCAGGTCCATCAAAGAGGGGGCAACGCCCGCCTCCGTGAGGAGTAGCGTCGCAGCTTCCGAGGTGGCCATCAAGACCGGGATCTGGACGTGGCTTCGGGAACCGCGGCCCGCGAGCATCAGGTCCCCCACCCGATCATCTGCCGCACCGGGGGGGCTGACGAGTAAGACACCAACAGCACCGCGCTCTTCCGCAGCCTTCAGCTTGCGACTGAACCCGGACTTAGCGGTCCAAGGACCGCGCGTGGCCCAGAGGCTCTTGCCTTCTTCATCCATAGGTTCGAAGCGCATGATCATGGCAACCTTGCCCGTGAGGTCCACGCCGTCCTCGAACCCTCTGTAGCCCTCCTGGCCCTTCTCGATTCCGTATCCACAGAACACCAGAGGCGCCGTGGCGGCCCCTGACCCACCCATGCCCGTCACGCCAAAATCGACTCCATGCGTCAGGGTAACCAAGCCCACCGCCAGATAGGATTCCGTCACGGACCGGCGCTTGCCCACGGGAAAGCTCTGGCGATAGCTGTCGCCCTCAACGGGCCGTTCAAGACCCGCCTGATCAAAGTGCGCCTCCACGTATTCGGTCGCGATTTCCATGCCGCGCGTCCCCGGCAAACGGCCCTCTAGGAACGGGTTGGCGAGGAAGGTCACGTGCTCGTTGTACGCCCGGACATCCTCACCCAGTTCGGCCAGCAGGGCCGCGATCGGGGCGTCCTCAGCAGGCACTTGCTCTTGCGCCAGGGCGGGTGCCGAGCTCAGGAGCAGGAGCAGGGAGGAAAGGGGGTAGTTCATGAGAGATCGGGGCCCAAAGGCCATCTTGAGAATAACGCCACCCTACCTAAGGCATAACCCCGGGCTGAGAATCCCCTGCGGGGATCCGGCAAGGACGAAATAGAGCCGAGGGGGTGTCGGACGCGAACCTGCGCTAGACTGCGACCCATGGGCTTCTCTTGGTCCCTCCTGGCCGGCACCTTTGTGCTGGGCCTAACCGCAAACAAACCCCACCCCCTCGACGGCCCCGATGTGGACCTCCGTCTTTGGGTGGAAGCGGAATCGGTCACGGCCCACGTGGTCTTGAATCTGGCCTTCGTTGATGCGTTCCTAGAGATTCCGCGCGAAGACGAGATGCTCTTGCGCGGACCCGAGCATGAATTGGCGGCGGACATGGTGTTCGAACTCCTGTCGGAGCGCCTATCGGTAACGGCGGGTTCCATTCAGCTCCGGCCACAGCTCGCGGATTTCGAGGTGATCGACCCTAACTTCGATCTCCTGGCACATTTCCCACGCTTCGGCACCCGCGCCATGCAGAAGCTACGCATGACCTTGGAGTTCCCACTGGAGACACCACCTTCGGAAGTGAAGTTCACCTGGCGTGCGTATGCCGATGACCCGATCCTATCCGAGCCCCGTTATCCAGTACCCATGGACGTCGTCGCCCACTTGAGTGCGGGAGGAGTGCGCACGCGCGTCACGCTCAAAGCGAGCGACCCAACCTTCACCTGGCGTGGCCTTACCGCTGCCGCCGAGGATCACTTCGAGAATGTTCCGGGCCTCTCTAAGCCGGAGCCCATCCAATGGCCCCTGCTAACCCTGGCCTTGGCCGGGGCCGGGATAACCTTGCTAGCTCCTCGACGCCGCAGACGCCGGCGTGCGCTCCTAACTGCTGGCGTGACATGCCTTGTCGTCGCGCCATTTGCCTGGAATCTGCGCACGGACCTATCCCCGCTCAACAGCGGGGACATCCTGCCCTCGCACTCCCAGGCGAAGGCCGTCTTCGAACCCCTACACACGAACATCTACCGCGCCTTCGATTTCACCAACCAGTCGGATGTGTACGACTCCCTCGCACGCAGCGTGCACGGCGATCTGCTCGACGAACTGTACAACCAGATCCACGAGGGCCTGGTGATGCAGGAGGAGGGCGGGGCCGTGAGCGAGGTTCAGGATCTACGTCTCAAGGAGCTCTCGATTGAGGGCGTGGGCTTGGACGACACGGGTTCCCCCACTTTCCGCGCCCGCTGCCAGTGGGAAGTGGACGGTGCTGTGTTCCACTCGAACCACTCGCATTGGCGCACCAATCAGTACGAAGCGCGCTACGGAGTGGCGGCAACGGCAGCAGGCTGGCGCATCGTCTCACACGAGATCCTGGCGGCACGCCGTGTAGACGCAGGCCCCATTCTGCCCCAGGACACTCAAGAGAACCCACCACCCCCGGGAGAGGCCTTTTGACGGACCGTGCCTTACTCACTGCGGAGGCCCTGCGCTTCGCCTACCCCGAGGGTCGCTTCGTGGCTCACGTGCCCCGGTTCCGGCTGGACCGTGGTGAACGCGTGGCCTGCGTGGGCAGCAGCGGCGCGGGAAAGACAACCCTCCTGCATCTTCTGACCGGAGTACTGCGCGCTGATAGCGGACGCATTGAACTGAACGGGGCGAGACTCACAGATCTGGACGAAGAGTCGCGCCGCGCTCTGCGCATTCGCACGGTTGGCATGGTGTTCCAGCAGTTCGCTCTGCTCGATTACCTGTGCGTACTCGACAACATCCTGCTGCCGTACCTGGTTTCGGAGGCTCTGGACCTGGACGCAACGGTACGGGAGCGCGCCCGATCGCTGGCGGAGGCCACGGGCATTGAAGCTCTGCTCGACCGCAAGCCGGGACAACTATCCCAGGGCGAGCGCCAACGGGTGGCCCTCTGCCGGGCACTGGTCACCGAACCGCCCCTGGTTCTTGCGGACGAGCCCACGGGCAACCTGGACGCCACACGCACCGACGCGGCTATGGATCTGCTCTTTGAGGTCTGCGCCCGACACGGCAGCACGCTGCTTGTGGTAACCCACGACACACGCCTCCTGGAACGCTTCGACCGAGTACTGCAGTTGGAAGAGTGCATGCAGGTCACCCGATGAGAGGTCTTCTCCATATGGCAGGAGCCCATGCCCGCCATCACCGCTGGCGCAGCCTCCTACTGACCTTCTGCCTGACCGTGGCCTTCCTTCTGCCCGCCACCACGCGCCAGTTGATGTCGCGCTACGAACGTGACCTCTCAGCACGGGCTGACACGACGCCCCTTGTGGCTGGAACCCGTGGCAACCGCTTCGATCTGACCCTGGGCGCTCTCTACTTCCGCCAAAGTGCGCTCGAACCTGTGCACATGGGCCTCCTGGAACAGATTCAGGATAGAGGCCGCGGAGTGGCCGTGCCCCTGCACACAGGGCACCTGGCCAGGGAAGCCACCCTGGTAGGAACGAGCCTTGAGTACTACGAACAACGCGGCCTAAGGACCGTCACGGGCAGCCTGCCCATGATGATCGGGGACGCACTGCTCGGCTCAGCCGTGGCGGCGCGCTTGGGGCTTGGACCCGGAGACGGCCTCAACAGCGACCCAACCAACCTCTATGACATCAATCAGCCCGGTGCCACGCGCCTGTCGGTCTGCGGCGTGCTGGCCCCCACGGCAACTCCTGACGACGATGCTGTATTCGTAGACATCAAGACGGCCTGGATGGTCAGCGGTCTGGTGCACGGGCACGGAGATGTCACCTCGCCAGGCGCGCTTGAGGAGGACATGATCCTCTCCCGCGGCGAGGACTCGCTCTCAGTCAGTCCCGCTCTGATCGAACATGACCAGGTAAGCGAGGAAAATCTCTGGGACTTCCATCTGCATGCCAGTCCCGAAGAGTTGCCGCTCACGGCCATCCTCTACTTCCCTGCCGACGACAAGGACGCCACGATCCTGAAAGCCGAGTTCAATCGCTCAGCGGTGCATCAGATGGTCGGGCCGCGCAAGGTGGTGGATGAACTCTTGAACTACGCATTCAAGATCAAGCGCCTCCTGGACGGAGTCGCCCTAGTGCTGATCATCTCGACTCTGATCTTCGGCGGGCTCGTTCTTTCCCTTACCGCACGTCTGCGCAAGGAGGAATTCGACATGTTGCACGCCATCGGCTGTAGCCGTTCTGCCACCTGGAAGTTAGTGGCCCTAGAGCTAGCGGGCATCGTCACTCTGGCGGCCGCTGGAGCAGCAGTTGGGCTAATCCTCCTCATCACCCTCGCGCCAGACCTGATACGCGTGTTCTGATTCTTTCGTTCCATGCTCATGACCATCTCCTCTAGCACTTCCCCGCGGGTAATCTCGAATACCCTGCTCGGGATGGCGCTCCTGGTCGGCTTGAATGCCTGCGGCGGGCCCGAAGAGGCCGAACCCATCCAATTGGACGGGCGTGTCCTGGCCACCTTCTTTCCCCTGGAATCCATGGCCACCGTCATTGCGGGAGACGCGGTGGAAGTCCATTGCCCCCTGCCAGCCGGCGCCGACCCCCAGCTCTACAAACCAACCCGCGCAGAGTTGGCTCTCTACCAGCGCGCAAGCCTGGTGCTCACCAACGGTGCGGGTTTTGAGCGCTGGTTGGCCAGCGCGAGCTTGCCCCCGTCGCGCATTGTGGATACGGCCAGCGAATTTACAGAGCCCTTGATCCAGCACACGGGAATGACCCACTCCCACGGGTTCGAAGGCGATCATTCTCACGCAGGCACCGATGGCCACTACTGGCTCGATCCCCTCTTGGCCCTGGAGCAAGCGCGCCGTTGCGCCGAGGCCATGTCGCGCGCCTTTCCAGAACACGCCGAGACTTTCGCGACGGGCCTCGCCCGATTGGAGGCTGAGCTCGGCACTTTGCACGAGCGTTTCACCTCCGCCATTCCGCAGGGCACGCGTCTCATCGCCAGCCATCCGGCCTACGACTATCTGGCCAGGCGCTACGGCTGGGAGATACACAGCCTGGATCTGGACCCCCAGTCCCCCCTGAGCGAAGAGCAACTCACAGAGCTCCAGCGCCTGAACGGCTCACTTGAGCCGGCCCTTATCCTCTGGGAATCCGAGGCCCTCCCCGCCACACGCGAGGCTCTTGAGTCCCACATGGGCCTACGATCGGTGGTTTTTTCTCCAGCGGAAAACCCCAGCACGGTCCAGCGTGCAGAGGGCGCCACCTTCCTGGACATCCTCACCGCCAATCTACAGGTGCTCGAAGCAAGTCTGGGCGAAGAGTGAACCAGACCCCAGGATTCCCTTCCCTCCCCTGGTTCACGCCCTAGACTCCTCAGCATGCCCTCCATCTTCGACAAGATCCTCAGCGGTGAGCTCAGTTGCCACCGGGTCTACGAGGATGCGCACACCCTGGCCTTCCTGGACATCGCACCCCTGGCACCAGGCCACACCTTGGTGATCCCCAAGGAAGCGCGCGAGCACCTACACCAACTCTCCGACGAATCGGCAGCCGCCCTGGGCCTTGCGCTCCCCCGAGTCGCCCGCGCCGTGCTCGCCGCCACGGGAGCCAAGCACTACAACGTCCTGCAGAACAACGGAGAGAGCGCTCACCAGGCCGTCCCCCACGTGCACTTTCACGTCATTCCGCGACTGAAAGAAAAGGGCCTTGGCCTTCAATGGAACAGCGGAAAACTGGAAGACGCCGAGGAACTCCTCGAGCGCATGCACACGGCTCTAGCCACCGAAGAGGACCCCTCACTATGACCCACGATCTTTTCGTCCATGGCGGACGCCTTATTCTGCGCGACGGTAACAAGGAGTCCGACCTCTTGATTCGCGGCGGAAAGGTTGCCGCCATCGGTAAGGACCTGGAAGTCCCCTCCGACTGTCCGAGGCTGGATGCCAGCGGCCACTGGGTCTTCCCCGGACTGATCGATCCCCAGGTGCACTTCCGAGAGCCCGGCCTCGAACACAAAGAGGATCTGGCCTCGGGCTCCTTGGCCTGTGTAGCGGGCGGGGTAACGGCCTTTTGCGAGATGCCCAACACCACGCCCCCGACCACCGACCCCGCTGCCCTCCAAGACAAGTTTGAACGCGCTGCGGGTCGTGCCTCGGCGGACCACGCCTTCTTCCTGGGAGGAACAACTGAGAACGCCGAGACCCTCGGCGAATGGGAGAATCTTCCCGGCTGCGCGGGCATCAAGGTCTTCATGGGTTCCAGCACGGGCAACCTTCTGATTGAAGATGACCCAACCCTGGAAAGGCTGCTGCGCTCGGGCAAACGAAGGGTCACCGTCCACTCCGAGGACAACCCGCGCCTGTCGGAACGCTACGCCAGGATCACCGAAGGCACCTCGGTGAGCGACCACCCCAATGTGCGCGACGTGGAATGCGCGCTCAAAGCAACCCGCCGCCTGCTCAACCTGGTGGAGGCTACGGGCCGGCCCGTGCACCTCCTGCACGTTAGCACCGGAGACGAAATGCAGATGGTGCTCGAGAGGGACCTCGGTGATCTCGTCACCGTCGAGGCCACCCCCAACCATCTCTTCCTGGCTGCCCCCGAGTGCTACGAGTTGCACGGCACCTGGGCCCAGATGAACCCGCCTGTACGCGACGTTCGCCACCAGGACGCCCTGCGCCGTGCCCTAGTGGAAGGCCCGGTAACTTGCATCGGAAGCGACCACGCACCCCACACACCTGAGGAGAAGGCCAAGCCCTACCCCCATTCACCCTCGGGCATCGCTGGAACCCAGACCATTCTGCCGCTCTTGTTGACAGCCGTCCGCGATGGCTGGCTCAGTCTCCAGGACATCGTTCGCCTCTCCGTCGACGGTCCACGGCACGTGTATGGCATCGAGAACAAGGGTGCAATGGACGTCGGCTGCGACGGGGACGTGACCCTGGTGGATCCCAGCGTGACCGAAGACCTGCCGCCCGCATGGCTACGCTCCCGGGCCGGGCGCAGCCCCTTCGAGGGCATCCCCTTGGCGGGCTGGCCGGTGACGACCGTCCTGCGCGGACAGATCGTCTACAACCAGCACCAACTCGTGGGCAGCCCGATCGGCCAGCCCCTGACCTTCAGCTCCTGACACCCTCTCTCTCCCTGGAGACGCCGTGGATTGGATTACAGACCCCAACGCCTGGATTGCCCTCAGCACCCTGACCCTGCTGGAGATCGTCCTGGGCATCGACAACATCGTGTTCATCTCGATCCTGGCAGGTCGCCTGCCCGAGAAGGACCAGGCCCGTGCGCGCACGGCCGGCCTCGCTCTCGCCATGGTGGGACGCATCGCCTTGCTGCTCTCCCTCACCTGGGTGATGGGATTGACGGAGAACCTCTTTACGGTCCTGGGTAGGGAAATATCCGGACGCGACCTGATCTTGATCGGCGGCGGCCTCTTCCTGATCTACAAGAGCACCTCAGAGATCCATCACAAGCTTGAAGGCGATGATGAGGAGCACGCACCCAAGAAGGGGACGGTGAGCTTCCGGAAGGTCTTGATCCAGATCCTGATCCTGGACGTGGTCTTCTCCCTCGACTCGGTCATCACGGCCGTGGGCATGGCGCAAGACATCGCAGTCATGATCATTGCCGTCGTCCTTGCGGTGGCCGTCATGATGCTCACCGCCGGTCGCATTTCGGCCTTCATTGAGAAGCACCCGACCCTCAAGATGCTGGCTCTCTCGTTCTTACTGCTCATCGGCGTGAACCTGGTCGCCGAGGGCTTGGGTCAGCACATTCCCAAGGGCTACATCTACTTCGCCATGGCCTTCTCCGTCCTCGTCGAGGCTCTCAACCTGAGGGTGCGCACGAAGAAGAAGCCGGTCAATCTGCGGGAGACGCGCCTGAACAAGGCCATCGAGAAATCGTCCGACTAGGGACGATCTTTGAGGCGCGGGTCAGGCCGGAACGGGAGGCGTCTCGCCGCTACTCAACCGACTGGAGTTGGCGATCACGAACAGCGCCCCAGCGTTGTGCAACACCGCGCCCGTCAACGGATTGATCACACCCAGGGAAGCGAGGGTCACCATGCCCACACTGAACAGGGTGCCGATAAGCGCATTCTGAACCACCACCGAGCGCGTCTTCTCGGCCAGGCGCATCATCATGGGCAGGCGGTCTAGGTTTTCCGAGAGCAGAGCCACGTCTGCACCGCCCAAGGCCACCTCATTCACGCGCGCTCCAACAGCCACGCCGACGTCCGAACCGGACAGGGCAAGGGCATCGTTGACGCCGTCGCCCACCATCATCACCTTGTGGCCGCCGGCCTGTTCCTCGCGGACGACCTCGAGTTTTTGTTCGGGCAGGACCTCGGCCACATAGGCATCGAAGCCCAGCTCTTCGGCCACCTCCCGGGCCACCTCCTCGCGGTCGCCCGTCAAGAGAACCAAGCGGTTCATTCCCAGTTGGCGGGTTTGTTCGAGGGCGGCGCGAGCCTCTGCGCGGGGCCGATCGGAGAAGGAGAGATAGCCGAGCACCTCTTGGCCACGTGCGACCCAGACTCCGGGTCCACTAGCCGGCGCCTTTTCGGGGACAGCCACACCTTCATCCGCCAGCCACTGACGGCGGCCGAGAAGGCAAGGCTCGCTACCGGCCACGCGTACACCCTTGCCCGGAATTTCTTCACTGACTTCCGCGGGGGTGTATTCCAATTGCGATTCTTCAGCCGCACGGACTAGGGCCCGCGAAACCGGGTGCAGAGATCCATGGGCGCAACCTGCTGCGACCCGCAAAACCTCCTGCTCCACCTGACCGCCGAAGGGAATGATCTGATCTAGACTGAGGGCCCCCGCGGTGACGGTACCGGTCTTATCTAGAATGAGGGTGTCGACCTCAGCCACGGTCTCCAGAAAGGAGGCGCTCTTGATCAAGATGCTCCGCCGTGTGGAAGCCGTCATGGAGACAATCATGGCCGCCGGTCCCGCAAGAACCAGGGCGCACGGACAGGACACGATCAAAACAGCGATGGCCCGGTCTAACTCACCCGTGATAAAAAGCGTCACGCCCGCGACGGAGAGCACAACCGGCAGGTAAACCCCTGCGTAGCGCTCGATCAAGCGCAGAGCCGGGGTCTTGGACTGTTCCACCTCGCGCAAGGTCTCCACGACCCGGCCCAAGACGGACTGCCCCCCCACGCCCTCAGCGCGAATGCGCAAGACGCCACCCAGATTGACGGTACCGCTGAAGACCTTGGAGCCCGGCTCGACATCCTCATAGACCGACTCGCCGGTGATGGGCGCCTGATCCACAGAGGAGAAGCCCGTCAGGACCTCGCCGTCCACGGGAATGACCTGTCCGGGCCGAACGATAACCTCGTCTCCGCTGCGCAACTGGTCGGGTTCGACCTCTTCCTCCGTCCCGTTCTGAACTCGGGTCGCTCGTTGGGAGGACAGCTTGCGAATGCCGTCGATAGCCGCCACGGCTCCACGCGAGGAGCGCTCCTCGAATAAGTGTCCGAGTTCCAAGAACAGGGGCACCAACCCCGCAGTCACAAACTCTCCCACGGCCATGGACGCCAGCACAGCGAGGCTGACCAACTGTTCGGTCAAGTTGGCGGGTTCAGAGCTCATGAAGCCTCGCAGACCGCGGCGCAAGATGGGGGTCGCCACGACGAGAGCTGCGACAGCCTGAATCAAGGCCGCTACGTCCGCCTGGTCGGGTACCACGAAGGCGTACAGGCTGCCCAATCCAAGCATCCCAATACCCAGCAACAGGGGGCCGAGCTGCATAGCAATACTGCGCTGCTCCTCTGGAGTGAGGGGCGCTTCTATATCACGCGGATCCAGGGGCCGGGGCTCCAGGCGCGGGGTAACGGCAGAAAGGGCGCTTTGCATGGACTAGAACGGAATGGTGATCCGGAGGTTCTCGTAACGCTCCCCGACCGGAGGCGGCACGAAGCGTTTGGTCACGGGCGAGAGGGCACGCTCGATGGACTCGCGGTACAGCCGCACACGCACGACCTCGGGGTTCTGAAGATACTCGGCCAGCAGCGCTTCAAAGGCATCGGACTCACCGCGAGCGCGGCCGAGACGCTGAGCCGCTTCGGCACGAGCTTGGGAGATGCGTGTGGTGCTGCGCGCCATCGCAGCAGGCACCTCTATGGCACCATACTCGCGCGCTTCCTCAATCAGTGTCACCGCATCGATCATGCTGCTGACCACTTCACGGAAGGCTGGCAGGACCTGAAAGGGAGGGCTCAGGCGTTCGAACTCAACGGCCACCAATTCCATGCCGGCGTCGGCCGCATCAAGCAGAGCCTGAGCACGCTCACGCACCATACCCGAGAGGGTGAAACGCCCCTCAGCCATCATCTCTTCAATGGCCATCGTACCCGCGCTGGTGACCATGGCGGTGCAGACGGCATCGCGCATGAGTGCATCGGGGTCCTCGATCTCAAGTGCATAACGGATGGGGTCGCTGACCCGATAGCGCGCCAGCAGAACCGCCTGCAGGACGTTGTCATCTCCGGTCAGGCAGTAGCCATCCTGTTCCGGGTTGATCGTGTCGCGCCGCGAGAAGCCGCGCGAGGAGGTAAGGGGGCCTCCCATCGCATCTTGTTCACGGCCCAACCCGCTCGCTAGGTCTGCCACACGCACGCTATGGACCTTCTCAACGTCAACACGCAGCACCTCGTCGATAGGTGCGGGCAGGGCGAAGAGGAAGCCCGATTCGTGGACCTGCTGCCCTGGGCTATCCCCCACAAGTCGCCCCATGCGCAGCACCAAGGCCACCTGCCCGGGCTGAACGGAAGTCAGACCCGACACAGCGTAGAGCACGAGTAAGACGAGAATCGGCCAGTGATAGACACGCAGCACGAAGCCCACCAGCCCCAGCAGGGGTGAGGCCATGCGGGCCCACTCTGCCCCGGTCACTTCACGGACCTGGGAGGGACGCTGTAGGGAGCCGCGTTTCACTGGCCCCGATCTCCTTGCGCCTGATCCTGTCCCGCCGGATCCGGAAGCGTCGGAGCTTCCAGTAAGCCGAAGGGAGCACTGTCCGTGCGCAGGATGATGGTAGCCCCGGTGCCCAATAAGGTCTCCAAGGCCTCTAGTTGACGGACGAAGCGATAGAACTCCTCGTCTGCCCCGTGTGCGGCAGCGTAGACACGCGCCGCTTCAGCCTCGGCCGCGCCCCGTGTCTTGGCCGCCGTCTCACTCGCCGTAGCAAGAATTCGGGCCACCTCCAGATCCGCCTCGGCGCGCACCTGGGAAGCTTGGCGATCCCCATCAGCGCGGAATACAGCGGCGGATCGTTGCCGCTCCGCGCGCATCTGGGCAAACACACTGGTGATGTTGGACTCGGGCAGGGAGAGGCGCTTGAAGCCCACGTGGTCAATCTGAATGCCGTAGTTCTCGGCAGCCTTTACCTGAACGGCGGCAAGAAGGTCGGCCTCGATGGAATTCACGGCCAACAGTTTTTCGTCGGTGGAGACAAGTGCCGACAGGTCGTAGTGCCCCAGCACTCCGGTCTTGGCATCTATGATCAGGCCCTCCAGCTTGCTGGCAGCGCCCTCCATGGATCCCACGGCGCGATAGAAATCCCAGCAATCGGCCACACGCCAAACGGCGTAGGACAACAGGATCACGTTCTTCTTGTCGCGCGTCAGCACTTCGGCATGGCGCGTGTTGAACACCCGCGTACGGCGGTCAATGGTGGAGACCCGCTCGATGGGCCAAGGCAGTTTCCAATGCAGGCCGGGTTCGGAGACCTCATCCAGAGGCTTGCCGAAGCGTGTGACGAGGGCTGAATGCTCCTCGCGCACGGTGAAAGTAACCGCAGAGAGTACGGTGACCGTCACGGCCAGGAATCCGACGATCCAGCGCAGGGTATTGCTTCGCATGGTGCTAGAGATCCTCCAGGGGTGTGGAGCTTGCGGCGTTAGAGCCGTTGATCCACAGGGCTCCACCATCCCTCTCGAAGCGTTGGTCAATGACCACAAACGAACGGCCCTGCAATTGGGCCTCACGTGCTTCGAGCAGGCGGCGGAAGGTGAACAGTTCGGGGGCTGCGGCGTACATTTTCTGAACGGCGCTGAAGGCCTCGGCTTCGCCGCGCGCGAGAGCGACGCGCGCCGTGGCGTTCGCATGGGCGCGATTCTCCAGGCGGTTAGCCTGGGACTGAGCGCCAGGAAGGACTTCGTTGGAGTACGCCTGTGCTTCAAGTACGCGTGTGTTGCGATCAATACGCGCGCCAACCACGGCCTGGTAATCCTTGGCCACGGAGACGGGCGGGTGCAGTCCCATAAGCGCCAGATCCACGACCACCAAGCCCAGGTTTAATTCGTCTGCGCTCTGCTGAATGCGCTCTTCGATCTGAGTGGCAAGTTCCGAGAGGTTCTCGGACAGCGCGCTGTCCAGGCTGCGCCCGACAGTCTCGTCCATCATCACGCGATCGGCGACGGCCGCCAAGGCGCCCTCGGGATCAGCGCAGGAGTACAGGTAGACCAACGGGTCGCCCACCTTGAATTGCAGGACGGCGTTGACACTGATCAACTCATGACCGTCTCCGAGCAGGAGCTTGTACTCCTCCTCGGCGTGCTGAGCGGTCCAGAGCATAGAGGCCCCTCTCTTCGCCCGTGCGAACCCGATGGGCAAGCTGCGCACCCGGTCCACGGCCACACGATGTACGGACTCGATTGGCCAGGGCCAGCCCAGGTGCAAGCCAGGAGTCACCGGAGCGCGGCCAGAGCGTGCTCCAAACACCTCTACGACCCCAACCTCCGCTGGTCCCACAAGGGTAAAGGCACTTCCCACCCAGCCCAGGCCGGCAAGGGCCAGCAGGGTCGGTGCCAGAGAGCGCCGGATGAAGGCCAAGGCCCAGCTTCCGCGCAGGTCGATACCGAAGGCGTCGGTCAAAAAAGCGAAGAAGCTCGAAACCGGATCTAAGCGTCCGAAGAAAATACGCAAGAAGACAGGACTGGCCAGGGCCAAACGTCCCGTGCGCCGTGCCAGCACAGCGATCAACAGCCCTTCAACCAGGAGCTCAATCACGAGGAAGGTCTCGAACTTAGAAAGCGTCGGTGCCAGCCAGGTCAACTGATCGCCGTGCAGGTAAGCCGCAGTTTCGAAGAAGGTCAACCAAGCCGTGACCCGCAACCACGAGGCCAGGCCTTGCGCCTCGGCCAAGACCTCCGTGCGCGTGGTGCCGTAGAAACGGGCCAAGAGCAAGAAGGCCACAACTGCGGTGAGGGAGATCACGACTACCCCCGTGGAGTTTAGCCATGCGATAGAGCCAAGACCGAGCGCCAAGGGCGCCTTGAATTGTTCGTAGCTGAGTTGCCAGATGGCAACGGCACCCGCACCGCTGAGGGTCAACACCAGCGCAGCAAGACGGCCCGGGGCAGAGGGCGCGACCTCTTCAGCGCCTCTGCGTGTGAATACAGCCAACCGTCGGCGCACGAGCAGAAGGATCCAGCAGGTGGTCAGCGCCAAGGCTCCTGGCACGAGGAACTCTCCAAGCCCTACGGCCAAGGCTAGAGCCAGGAGGATTGCCCCCATCAATCCCGGGCCACCCAACAGCACGAGAGTCGCAATGCGCAAGTGCTCCAAGCGCGCCGCCCGGTGCAAGTCCACGCTCTCGCCAACGGCACGGTCGGCTACTTCGGTAGATTGGTTGGCAGGGGACATGGGTGGGGAGGGGGAATCGGGTCTCCACGTGGTTACGCCCTCGACCCCCTATCGTTAGAGGGGGGGCACAGAGGAGTGGGCGCGGTGAGGAGAACTCACCTCATGGATCGACATTTTGGGCCGGGTGGCGTGACCCTCATCCGCAGCAGGCCCACTATCGGGTCAAGAAAACAGCCAGAATGAGGCCTAGGAGCCCCCTGAGAGGGTTCACACGGACCTTCCATAACCCCTGCTGCACCGCAGGGGGCACTTCCGCCCCCTCCCGGCCTCCCACGCCTCTTCAGAAATTCGGCTCCTGCGAGCGACCTCTAGCCCCCGATCAGGCCCTGCGCACGCTTGGCCGCATGCGTGGAGGGGAAGCGTTTGACCACCGACTCCAAGCTCTTCTTGGCCTTCTTGATACCCCGATTGGAGACTAGCTGGAGGGCCCGGCCGAGGGCCTCAGCTGCCTCGATCTCGTTCTGGATAGCCTCATCGTTCTTGATTTCGCGTTGGCGTTCCAAAATCGATTCACCCAGCGGATGGCGTTTCAATTCCTTCGCCAGGGACTCCAATGCGGCCAGGCTCTGCCCGAAGTCACCGCGACCAATAGCTGCGTCGATCTGCTTACGCAGGTCCGCCACGTGAGCCGTGAGACACTCTTCGAGTGCGCCGGCGCCTGCGCTTCCCGCCGCCTTCTCGATCAGTTTGAAAGCATCGGCCAACTCGCCACCCGCTGCAGCTTCGAGGGCTTTCGGAGGCGCCCCATCGATCTCCCCTCGCCAGGAAAGAACGGCGTTGGGTCCGGCGCGGTCCGCACCGACCAGGGCGGCCTTAATGTGTTTATTGGTGAGAGCGCTCGGGTGACCGTGCCATACCAGGCGACCCTCAGGATTGAGCAGATAGCTGTGGGGTATCCCCTTCTGGCCCACCATCGCGCCCAGCTTACCTCCAGCCTTTGAGCCGCTGGCCACGGGGAAGGGCAGGTCGTACTGCTCCACGTAGGGCACAACCTTGCTCGCCGGTTCATTCGACAAGGCCAGCACCATGAGGCCATTCTCTCGGTTTTCGTTCCAGACATCCTTGAGGTGAGGCCACGCCCCACGACAAGGGGGTCACCAGGTCGCCCAGGCCTCGATCAAGACTGCCCGGCCCTTGAGGGACTGCAGTGAGGGGGTCTGGCCCAGATGCCGGGACCAACTCTCGGCATCAATCTCCGGAGACATGGGATCCTCAGCTGGAGCGAGGGCGAGCAGCGGAAGGGCGGCGATCAGGGCGAGTCGGTTCATGGGAGTTCTCTGGAGAAAAAGGGCGCGCTCAGGGCACGCGTCGATTGTACGCCAGGGGCTGGCACCGTGGAAATATGGGTCTGGGATGCCGTGAAGTGTATTTCCTTGGCTGCTGGTCATCCCGAGTAGCCATGCGGTGCGGCACGGCACTACTCTGGAAGCCCCGGGATGAAACCGAGCCGGTTGGTGAACCTACCTCCCGAGCAAGCGTTTCTTCCCGCCTACCCATTCTTGTGCTCGACATGATCCATCCTGCTGCCGCAGCGTCCCTACTAGCTCTCTGCCTCCCTGCCCTCGCGCCTGCACAGGGCCAAGAGATCGGATTTGGCGAGGTGTTCGCCCTCTCGGAGAACCGACGGGCAACCCTTGAGCAACTCATTCCCGGCACCGCGGACTACTACTATTACAGCTGCCTGCAACTCCAGCATGAGGGGAAGCTTAGCGAGGTACCCGCGCTTCTCGAGATGTGGATCAAGCGCCACGGACGAGACGCACGTGTGCGAGAAATCGAGAACCGGCAGGCCCTGAAGAGGGTGGACGCATCCGGCGATCCCAACGGGGCCTCCTCCTGGGAACGCTCACGAAATTACCTAATTCAGCAGTTGGGCTTGAGCTTCGATCACACCCGAGAGAAGGCCGTGGACGAAGTCGATCTTCTGAGTTCTCTCGATCCGAGCCGCATTGCCCCAAAGGTGTGGGATGACAATGCGCGCCGCCGCCATCCGGATTCCCTTGAGGGATTCGGAGCCCGTCAACTGAAATCCCTAGCCGCAGGAAAACTCAGCGACCGCCAGCTAACGGAACTCCTGAAGCGCCTGCAACGACCGGATTTCCCCGGTCTTGCGGAACTCGTGGTACGACAGCTGAAATCCAAATCCAGCAGCAAATTTGGTGCCCTTGACATCCATGACGAGCTCCTCCTCGAGCAGCTTGAGGCCTGTGTAAGGAGAATGCCCAAGCTGCTGAATGATCCCGCCTTCGTTTCCGTGTACCTGACCAAACTACGCCCCAGCGATGATGTGGACTGGACCAGCAACTCAGCCGAGCGGGAGGCGTTCCTCAACCGTCTGTGGGCCTTCGCGCAACGCCTGGATCCAGCCCACAACGACCTCAAGGCACACGTACTACAGCACCGACTCGTGCATGACCTGGGTCAGGGACGGCCCAACCGCAAGACTCTGATGGAGTTCCTGCAATTGCCGCGCCGCACGCCCTTAGCCAATCCCGAGTGGCTGAAGACGCAACGTAACGCAGAGATCGTCGAGAAACCCAACTCCTCTCTCACCCCCCTTGGGTCTGCAGGGGGCGAAGAGACGCTTGTCCACGCTTACCTGCAGCACTTCTTCGGTCAGGAAGATAGCTGGGAGGCCTTCAGCCCCTATCTCAAGGCCGATTACCTGCGCCGCCTGTTTGCAGAAACGCAAATCCTCGCGGGCACCGGCGACATGGAGCGCTGGTACTCATTGATCGACGACCCGTCCTACTACGAAGCCCTCGAAAATCGGGTGGAGCTAGAGTTTCCCGCTACCCAGACAACCGAGTTCGCGACGGGTGCGGCAGTCGCCCTGGATCTGAACATCAAGAACGTCAAGACCCTGCTCGTCAAGGTCTTTGAAATCGACGCCCTGACTTATGCCTTAGCAGAGAACAAGGAAGTTGATGCATCCATCGATCTTGATGGGCTAGTAGCGGGTGCGGAGACCACCTACGCCTACGATGCTCCGAGCTTGCGCCGCATCAAGAGGCACTTCGAATTCCCCGGCCTGACCGAAGCCGGAGTGTATGTGATTGACTTCATCGGTGGTGGCATCTCGAGCCGGGCAGTCATCCGCAAAGGACACCTCGAGATTCGAGAGCGGGACAGCTCGGCCGGCCACGTGTTTGAGGTGGTCGACCTTGCAGGTGTCCCTTGCCCCGACGCCGCCCTCTACTTTGGTGGGCAACGCTATGAGGCCGATGGTGATGGAATCATCATCTTCCCCTACTCCACCAAGTCCGGCCGCAAGTCCGTCGTGGTGACGGCGGGAGGGTCCGTTGCCGTACATGGGTTCTCCCATCGCTCAGAGTCCTACTCCCTCAAATCGGGGTTCTACGTGGATCGCGAATCCCTCCTGGCCGGCCGGCAAGCCAAATTGCTTGTCAATCCGCGCCTCGAGGTCAACGGTAAGCGAACCTCACTCGACCTGCTCAAGAATGTCACGCTGCACCTAAGGGCCAGGACACTGGACGGCACCGAGACAGCACTCGAGGTACGCGATGTCCAGTTGCGGGAAGGGCATGAGTGGGTGCATGAATTCCGGGTCCCCGAGAACCTCAGCAGCTTGCAGGTAAGCCTCACAGCCAAGGTCGATGTTCTGACTGAAGCCAAGACCCAAGCGGTCTCAAGCGACTCCAAGAGCTTCGCGGTCAACTCCATCGACGCCTCAGCCCAGGTGGACTGCCCGATCCTGGGTCAAGATTCGTCGGGTTACTTCATCGATCTCCTTGGTAAGAACGGTGAACCCAAGGCCGGGCGCATTCTCAGCCTCAGCCTGCGCCACCAGGACTACCGGGACACACTTAGCATTCAGTTGAAGACCGACGGGGCAGGACGCCTGCACTTGGGGAACCTGATCGGCATCGATTCTTTGAGGTCCTCGGGCCTGCCGGGCGGCATTGGTGAGTGGTCACTGCAGTCCAGACGTCAGACGTCCTCGAGGCAGGTGCGGGGTCAAGAGGGAGACGTTCTGCGTGTCCCCTACACGGGAGAAATGGAGCGCCTAGGCCCCGACGAAGTATCGCTGCTCGAACTACGGGGCACGACACCAGTGGCCAACCGCAGCGGGAACGTAAGCCTGGAAAATGGATACGTCACACTCTCGCAGCTTGCAGCCGGAGACTACGATCTGCTCCTGAAGGAAACAGGTGACCACGTCCGGGTAAGTGTGACCGCCGGCGAGCGGCAGGGGCGTTGGTCTGTAGGCGCCAGTCGCGCGCTGGAACTGGAGGCCCTACCGCTTCAAATAACGAGCGCGGCCATGCAGGGCGACGATCTCGTGATTCAGTTGGCTGGGATCAATCCGTACACGCGACTGCACGTCGTGACCTCCCGCTTCGACCCCGCCTTCGATGCGTTCACCAGCCTTGCTCCTCCGGGTCCTGCGTCGGGCCGCACTCAATCCCTCCGGCCGACGTCCTCCGAGTTCCACTCTGGGCGACAGATCGGTGAGGAGTATCGGTACATCCTGGAACGACGCTATGCCAAGACCTACCCGGGCAACATGCTTTCGCGTCCCGGCTTGCTCCTGAATCCCTGGGTCCTGCAGGACACAAACGACCTTATAGGCCTCGGCGGCGGCGCAGGTGGAGTATTTGGCGGCCGCATGGGTGGAAAGGCCGGAGGGAGAGGCATCGGTAAGCAGAAGGAGAAGCAAGGTACGGGCCAGGCACCGGGGATCTTCCCGAACCTCGAATTCCTGGAGCAACCCTCAACGGTCCTCACCAATCTACGACCGGACTCCGACGGGGCCTTGCGCATTCCGGGTGCGCGGCTCGGCACGGGCGGCCTGATCCAGGTTCTAGCCTCTAACGGTGAGGACATGGTGCAGCGCCGGGTGACGCGCACAGGCGCGGCCCTGCAGAGCCGCGACCGCCGACTGGCCAACGGAATGGCTCCGGAGGCCCACTTCAGTCAGAAGCGGCGCATGGTGTTTCTGGCCCCTGGCGAGGAGACGACCCTCTCGGACAAGGCCGGTTCAGATCTCGCGTCCTATGAAACCCTTGGGGACGTGTTCGACCTGTTCATGACACTGCGCCCGGACCTGGATCTGGGCTCCTTCGAATTTCTCCTCGACTGGCCGCAGATGGATGAGGAGGCGAAGGCGAGCGCCTACTCCGAGTTCGCCTGCCACGAAATGCACATGTTCTTGTACGAGAAGGATCCCGATTTCTTCTCTCAGGTGGTACGGCCCTTCCTGGCCAACAAGGCGGACAAGACCTTCATGGATCTGTGGTTCCTGGACGGGGACCTGAGCGCGTTTCTCGATCCCTGGTCCTTCTCACGGCTCAACACCCTTGAGCAGATCCTGCTGACTGATCGCGAGGAGGGCATCAGCGGAAACGTCTCTCGCTTGATCGGCGACCGCATAGCCCTAGCTCCTCCTGCGCCAGCGAC
>JAPKBO010000295.1 GCA_028823395.1 Planctomycetota bacterium
GGAAGGAACTCCTCTACGGGCGCAGCGATCAGGTCAAAGTAGGTGACCGCGATGGCGTTGCTCTCTCCCTTCATTTCGATTCCAACTTCGTCGATGCCGCCCTTGAGGAACCGCAGTTGGGGGAAGTCCGCACGGAAGGGTCGCAGCCCGCCGCGCGCCTTGAATGCCGTCCAGGGAGAGCGTGCCACGACCCTACCGGCCTTCCGCAGGACGACTGACAGAAGCTCTGCGCTTCCTCCGTAGTTGCGGACGTTCACCGCAACGCGATTGAAAGATCCTGCTTCAAACTCACAAGGGACTCGCAGAGCCTTGGGGCCCTCTCCGGTCAGCAAGGCGGCTCGCACACGTTTCGGCTTTAGCCCTGCCTGCTTTGCCTCTTGAATCCGAGCGTCCTCAGGAGGAATAGACTTTGGCACGCATGCAACTTCCGGGTCAGCGACAGCAATCCAGCCTCCCAAGTCTTCAGGGCCGTTCGACTTGAAGGCTAGGTGGGCCAGGCGAACCACGGAGGTCGCCTGCGGTTCTGCCGCCCGCTCGAGCGGCAACCGCACGAAGACCGCAGGGCCACTGCTGGCCTGCGGACTGGGATCCGGCCCTCCGCACGCTCCTAGAATCAGGCCCAAGCAAACCCACAGGCGTGTTCGGCCTGCAATCACTGGCCTGAGGTGGGTTGCTTTGGGATTACTGCTCATCGGGGTCATACCAGGGGTTGTCGCCCAGCACAGTCTCTTCGCTAGCGTACCCCATGGCCTCCAACTGAGCGATCTCTGCCTCCGAGGTCTGCTTTTGCTCGGAGAGGTGTTCGGTGCTGGCGTCAGCCAGCCAGTTGACAAGCGCTGCGCGCAGGATTCCAGCCTGCTCTGCCTGGACGACAGCAAGATCCTCCAGGCACTCGGGATCGGACTCGAGGTCATAGAGCTCAACGCTATGCTTGACCCGTTCGACGACCAGGTTGCCTTTGTGGGTTATTAGGTGCAGCAGGAGGAACCAGTGCCCGCGCCTAATCGAGGCGGAGTGACCGTGGGCCGATATGGCGAAGAGGTCGACGGTAGCCTGCGGACTGGATTCGGGCTCGGCATTGCGGAGGAGGTTGGAGCCCGGGAACTCAGTGCTACCCAGGCCCGACAGGTCCAGTAGGGTGCGACCGAGGTTGAGGTGATCTACCGGATGGCTTACTCGGACGCCTCTGAAGTCTTCCGGCACGAGGTGTCCCCCCAGGATCAGGGGTACGTGCAAGGTGTCCGGGAAGAGCTCACCATGATTGAAGTAGCTGCCGGCTTTCTCAAGGATCTCGCCGTGATCGGCAGTGACAGCAATCAGGCCTGACTGAATGCGCTCGCGCTCGAAGAGTCGCCCGAGTTCACTGTCCAGGTAGGAGATCTCGGCGCGGTACTGGGCGCGAGGAAACTCAAGGTCGCGGATACCTGCGCTAAAGATGTCGCCCGGGATGTAGGGCGGCTGCACCTGAAGCGCCGGAAGTGATGGATCGGCTGGGTCCGCGCCGGCCGGGTAGTACATGCGGTCGTGAGACTCGGGCGGAGAGTAGGGGTGATGCGCGTCGAACAGGTGCAGGAAGATGAATAGGGGGCGGCCGGGATGAGCTTCTACCCACGCTTCAACTAGATCGACGGCCTGGCCAGCGGACCATGGATCGGCTTGGGGGTAGAGGAGTTGATCGAAGCCTTGTCCCAGGTCGGTTCCCTGTGGTCCCAGGTGGCTCACGCTTACAACGGCGAGGGTCTTCCAGCCCGCCTTCTGGTAGACCTCAGCCAGAGTCGCGGCATCCGGGCTGAGGCGATCATAGTTGTTGATCAGCCGTGTATCCCGGGGGTGGCGGCCGGTCATGAGAGCCACATGGGAAGGCGAGGTGACATTGGTAGAGGCCCAACAGTCCTCGTAGAGCATTCCATTTTGGGCTATCGAATCCAGGCTAGGGGTCTGGATGTCTACCCCGGCTTGGGCCGCGCCCAAGTGATCGGAGCGATGGGTGTCGGAGGAGACCAAGAGGACGCAGGGAGGTGAATCCAGAGGGCTCCATACCTCGACCTCCGCCAGGGCAATCACCCCCGGATCTCCTCGCCTGGAGGTGTATCGGAATTCCACCTGCACCCGTGATCCAGCCCAGGGATCCAGAGAGCAGCTTTGAACCGTCCACCCTGGCGGATCTAGATTCATCGGGGCTTCAATGGTCTGAGTGGGTCCGCCTTCACTACTCAGGGTGATTGAGACCAGTGGCTGTCCGCCCTTGGGCCCGAGGTGTGCCGGGGAGAGCAGGGCACAGGAGAATTGAGCGCCAGGAGTCGCGTCGAACTCGCACCTCGCTCCGCGTGCGGGAATTAGTCCCACCGCGCGCCGCGAAAGGCCCGCTGCGTTGCTGGCGGCGGGTTCCTCCCCGGGAGATGGGAGAAACGAATGCCTTGGCTTGGCGACAAGGTCTATGGCGTTGAGCTGGAACTCGCTCCTCGTCTTGCCAGCGATATGCACGAGCAGCCTGTTGAATTCGATGCTTCGGCCAATCAGCTTCGGCAGGTCAAACGTAATGGTCTGCTCCTCCGCTTGCCCCCGGGTGCGCATGACCGGATCCCGGTGGATATAGCCGTTCGGTCCCTCTAGTTGAATCGTGACCTTGTGAGCGCTGTGGAACACGCCGCGAATCTGGACACGGTTGACGTGTGTCGAGTGATAGGCACCCCGGATGTCGAGCAATAAGCTCTCTTCCCCTCGACCCGCTTTCAGGATGCGCCGTCCATCTTCCTCGACAGTGCTGCACGGCTTTCCCGTGGGGGACCAGGAGCTTATGTCCTCTGGGAACGGTATCAGGGTTCTGATTTCCTCGGGAATGGTCTCTCCGGGATAGAGCAACGGCTCCAGGCTTGGCCTAAGCGTTTCAGGGAAGGCCCCAGCCCATTGGCGGTCGATACTGGCATCGTCGCCCCCTGTACATGCCGCTCCCAGGCCGAGGGCCACCAGAGCGAGCCCAAGCAGGGCGACGTTTCTCCAAGGATGGGGGCAGTGCATGCGTACTCCCAGCCTAC
>JAPKBO010000079.1 GCA_028823395.1 Planctomycetota bacterium
TCCGCGGGGTAGTTGACAGCGATGGAAGCCTGGAAGGCTTCGAGCTCTTCGTGGGTCAAGCTCAACTCCCCCGGATCCGGGGCTTTGGGGGAGTGCTCGAGAATGGGGGATGGCTCACTGGCAAGCGTGTCTCCCGCGAGGATGGACTCGATCTTGCTCAGATCCTCTTCCAACTTCGTCTGGGGGCCGCGGGGTGACGGCTGAGGTTGGGTGTGCGCCGGTCGGTCCACCTCTTCCCGCTTTGGAGCCACGCTAAGTTTCGATGGTAATGGAGTGTCGGCTGAAGCGACAAGGAGACGCTGGAGCTGTTCTAGGTCCAATGGCCAGCCGCACCAGCGGGTCTGGGGCAGGGCGAGCAGGGTGCGTGCTACCCGACATTGGTCGTCCTCGCCGCACAACCACAATTGCCAGCGCGGGTGGTGCGTCAGAAAACGCGTGACAAAGCCTAGGTCTACTTGGGGGGTGGCGTCGGCATCCAGGAGGAGGCGCCCCGGTTGGGAGTGCGACTCGGTGGTATTCAGCAGCTCGCCGAGTTCGGCGAGAGTGCGCAACTGCGGTCCGCCGTTCGGATTTCGGCTGGCCTGCTGGAGGGCGGCGATGAGCGGCTCGAGCGGTATCATCCGGGCCGTGGGGCCCAGGACTATGGGCCAGGTCGCGTAAGGAGTGGAGCCGGACATACACCGATCCTAGCCCGGCGGGGGTGGATCGACCAAGGACCCCGTTGGCAGATTCGCCCGTGATTTCAACCAAAACACGGAGCCTCAGGGCGGGACTTCAGGCCCGGGCCCCGAATACTCGAAAGAATAAGGGCGGACTTGAGCCTATGGACCCTTCGTGGGCCCCTAGTCACGCTTCCCTCCCCCGCCCAGAATCCCCCTCATGTGTCCTTTCCCCGTACCCGCCCTGTCCGAGACTGAGCCTGCCGTGGCCGTGTCGGTTGTGGTGCCGGTCTACAATGAGGAGCAGAGCCTTGAGCTCCTCCAGGGGGAGATCGTGGAATCCTTGGAGGGCGCGGGCGTGGACCGGATTCCAAGCTTCGAGGTGGTTTACGTGGATGATCGCTCAAGTGACGACAGTTACGCGGTGCTCACCCGCATGCGACAAGCGGATCCGCGGGTTCGGGTCGTGCGTCTGGCGCGCAACTATGGACAGAGCCCTGCCATGGCCGCCGGGTTTGAAGTAAGTCGGGGCGCTATCGTGGTGACCTTGGACGGAGATCTACAAAATGATCCGCGTGACATTCCCGCTCTGATCGAACGCCTGGAAGCGGGCAGCGATCTGGTCGTCGGTTGGCGCAAGGACCGCCAGGATGGTTTCCTTTTGCGGCGCTTGCCTTCGATCTTGGCCAACAAACTGATCGCTCAGGTGACCGGGGCCCATGTCCATGATACGGGCTGTACGCTCAAAGCGTTTCGGCGCGAACTTGTTACGAACTTGCCCATCTACGCTGAGCAGCACCGCTTCTTGCCGGTCTTGGCTCAAGCGAGTGGGGCGCGCCTTGACGAGATAGTCGTGCACCATCGCCCTCGTATCTACGGGCAAAGCAAGTACGGCATCTCGCGCGCCATCCGTGTTCTACTGGATCTACTGTCCGTCAAAATGGTGTCCTCCTTCTCTCGCTCCCCCCTGCAGTATTTTGGGTTATTGTCTCTACCATTCATGGCCCTTGCTCTGATTTTTGCCGTGCGTCTAGGCTTGCAGGTGGGGCAAGTCAGCTTCGCCAGCAACTGGGGGCAGGCGACGCTTCTGATCTACATGTTGACCATCATGGCCGGCGCGTTCTTCCTAATGCTTGGGCTGCTGGCGGAGCTCGTGGTCAAGGTCAGCGGCCTGCACAGTGATCGAGTGTTTGCCCCCCTGGAGCGTCACGGTCGGCCGAACGGGAGCGTGCGGTAATGGTGGCTCCCCCCCCGGAATTTGCTGGCGAACAGCCCGAAGTGACCCTGGTGGTGCCGATCCTGAGCGACCGCGCTGAGGTGGCTGCCGTGATTGAGGGCTTGGGGAATGCCATGGATTCGCTGGGCCGTACTTGGGAGGCCATCCTCGTCTATAGCGGCGTGTCGGGTCCGTGCTGGGATGAGGGGTTGGCGCTTCAGAGCAGCTCCCACCAGCAAGTGCGCACCATCCAACTGCACAAGGCATTTGGAGAGGCCGTCTGTCTTTCGAGTGCCTTCCATCACGCACGGGGCCGTTGGATCCTGACCTCTCCTCAGTACGTTCAGATTGATCCGGCATCGCTTGCCGCCCTCTTTGAGCGCGCTGATGATGGCGCGGATTTTGTGACCAGTTGGCGCTCACCGCGTGTGGATTCGTGGCTGAACCGCCTGCAGTCGAGCTTGTTCAATGCGTTCCTGCGCCGCTTGGTTGGTACGAGCTTCCACGACGTGAACTGTACACTTCGACTCATGCGCCGTGAGGTGCTTGAGCAGATGACAATCTACGGGACGATGTACCGCTACCTTCCAGCGATTGCGCATCACCGCGGCTTCAGGGTGGACGAGGTTCGCGTCCGCCATCTAGCTGAAGTGGCGGGTGGTTCAGGGTGGCACGGCCCGGGCGTCTACCTGCGTCGAGCCCTCGACATTCTGGGCGTAGTTTTCCTGACCAAATTCACCCACAAGCCCCTGCGATTTTTTGGCGCTCTGGGTGGACTCTCCATGCTGGGCGGTGGGGTCATCGCCAGTGTTCAGGTGGCCCTATGGTTCTATCAGGATGACATGCAGGGGCTGTATCAGCGGCCTCTGTTCCTCCTGGGTGTGTTGGCTTTCGTGCTCGGCGTTCAGATCGTGGGCTTTGGCTTGGTAGGGGAGATCGTGATCTTCACTCAGGCCCGAAACGTTCGCGAGTATCGCATCGAGCACGTTGACGAATGAGCCAGCTTCCCCTCAGGGTTCGGGCGGGCACGGCTGTTGACGATACCGTCCGGGATGCTTTCGTTCTTGAGCATGCCGCCGGCACCTTTTTTCATTTGGCGGGCTGGCGGCGATCCGTCGAACGCATCATGGGCCACGCGGGGCGCGACTTATTGGCCTATCGCGGGGAGGAGTTGGTGGGCGTTTTGCCCTTGATGGCTTGCCGCGGCCTTAGCGGGCGCGTGCGACTGATTTCGATGCCTTATGCCGTATACGGCGGGCCGCTGGGCCAGGATGCCGAGGTGGCGAATGCCCTCGTGGGGCACGCGCGAGCCCAGGCGGATAAAGAGCGTGTGGGGCAGCTGGAGTTGCGCTGCATGGATGACCCCGGGTTGGGTTGGCCTAAAGCCTCTCTGCACGCCACCTTTATCAAAGACCTGCCAGCGGAGCCCGATGCGGTTTTGGCTGGAATGCCGAAGAAGGCGCGCGCGGAGGCCCGTAAGGCGCGCGAGCGGCATGGCCTCGTCCACCGGGTTGGAGATGAACATCTACTAGCCTTCGCCCGATTGTTCCACGCCAATAAGCACGCCCTAGGCTCACCCTCTCTGCCGGTAGACTTTTTCCGCGCTCTCCTGGAGGAGTGTGCGGGCAAGATAAGCGTGCACGTTATTGAGCATGCGGGGAGCGCGGTCGCAGCGGTCATGGCTTTTCACCACGGCGGTGATTTCTTGGCCTACTATTCCGGATCGGCCCCGGGGGCGGATCGCGAGCTCTCGGCCAGTAATTTTATGTACCTGGCGCTTCAGGAGTGGGCCGTTGAGCAGGGTTTCAAACGCTTCGACTTTGGTCGTAGCCGCAAGGATTCGGGAGCCTTTAGCTTTAAGGTCCATCAGGGGTTCAAGCCCCGTGACCTGCACTACAGCTTTCACCTTGTGCGCGATGGAGCGCTCCCCAGCCTGAATCCCTCCAACCCTAAGTTGCATCTTGTTCAGAGCACCTGGCGTCACCTGCCCCAGGGTGTGACCCGTTTGCTCTCTAGGCCCCTGTCCCGCTTCTTGCCCTAGGAATGCTGCACTCCTAGCAACTCCACTCTGGACTGGGATCCTGGGGAGGGCTAGGGTGCAGTTTATGGAACTGGATGTACTGGGAAACCCCGACTACGGCGAGCTTTCTATTGGTCTAGAGCCTGGCGAGAAGCTCAACGTCGAGAGCGGAGCCATGAGCCGTATGTCCCCGTCGCTGGAACTGCGTACCCACCTGATGGGCGGTATTCTGGCGGGGCTTGCTCGCAAAATCTTTGGAGGGGAGTCCTTCTTTGTTGGTGAGTACGGTGGTCCTCAAGGTGGCCACCTCAGCTTGTCACCGGGCCTTCCGGGTACTGTCCTGCATGAACATCTGGACAACTCGGAGTTGGTCCTGACTGCTGGCAGTTTCCTTGCTTGCACCTCCGGGGTTGAGTTGAAGACCCGTTTCGGTGGGCTGCGCGCCCTTTTTAGTGGGGAGGGCGCTTTCGTCTTGCGCGCCATGGGGACGGGCGAGTTGTTCTTCAACTCCTACGGGGCCGTGATCGAAAAGCAGGTCAACGGTTCTCTGCGGGTGGACACAGGGCATGTCGTGGCATGGGATCCCACCCTGAGTTACTCCATCGCAGGAATGGGTGGACTCAAGAGCACTCTGTTCTCCGGTGAGGGCTTGACCATGGACTTTCAGGGCACCGGCCGCCTGTGGGTGCAAACCCGGAATCTGCCTGCCACGGCCGGTTGGCTGACCCCATTCTTGCGCGGCTAGTCCCGCGCCTTTCAGACTAGACCCGGCCAGACCAGACCATGGACATCACCCTTCAACCCAACGGCGCGTTTCACTCAGCGCTCGTCCACCTTGAGCCCGGTGATCAATTCAAGTCCGACTCGGGCGCCATGTTCAGAGCCTCGAGCAACGTGGATAACGATGTGACCACCATGTCACGTGGGGGTGGATTGTTAGCTGGACTGAAACGCATGGCTGGCGGCGACACGTTTTTTCTCTCCACCTATCAAACTACCGGCGGCGAAGGCGGCGAGGTGGGGGTGGCGCCCACGCTCCAGGGGCATGTGGCTCAGGTTGACGTCGAGAGCAGTCAGTCGTGGCTGTGTGCCGGAGGCAGCTTCCTTGGCTGCGATGGGCACATGGACCTGACGCCGCGCTTCCAAGGCATGAAGGGCATGTTCAGCGGCGAAAACCTCTTCTTTATGGAGGTCTCGGGCGCCGGCCCTCTACTTGTGGGGGCCTATGGCAGCATCCGTGAGGTGCCGGTGGATGGAGAATTGGTGGTGGACACCGGTCACGTGGTGGCCTTCGAGTCCAGCCTTTCCTACACCCTCACCAAGACGGGCGGCTCTTGGCTCACTTCATACCTAGCGGGCGAAGGCTTCGTTCTGCGCTTCAAGGGGCAAGGACGCTTGCTTGTACAGTCTCACAATCCGCGCGAATTTGGCGCCATGCTCGGCCGTCGCTTGCCCCCCAGGCGGCGGTAGATCCTTCCAATGCAACACGCCATCGAACACCGGCCGAGCTACAGCCTTCTCAATCTCAGTATGGACCGTGGGGATCGTATCCTCTCCGATTCGGGTGCCATGGCCTGGATGGCGGGCCCGCTCGAGGTGAAGACCTCGACCCGCGGCGGGGTGTTCCAGGGCTTGAAGCGCAAGCTCTTGGCGGGTGAGAGCTTCTTCCAGAATGAGTACACGGCCGCAGGGGACGGGTGTGAGCTGGCCCTCGCCCCGGGTTCCGCGGGGGATCTTGTGGAGTACCCCATGACCGGCCAAGAGTTGCTCCTGGAGCGCGGGGCTTACCTGGCCTCCACGGGTACTGTGGTGTGCGACAGCAAGTGGGATGGACTCAAAGGCCTCTTCAATGAAGGCCTGTTCATTTTACGGTGCACCGGAGAGGGGACCCTCTTCTTTCACGCCTACGGAGATATCCAGTGCGTTGACGTTGATGGCGAGTACGTCATCGACAACGGCTATGCGGTGGCGTGGGAGCCCAGCCTTCAGTACAGCCTGACCCGGGCTCGTAAGATCCGCTCATTCCTCTTTGGCGACCAGCTATTACTGCGCTTTAGCGGCCGTGGACGCGTGTGGGTGCAGTCGCGAAGCCCCCAGTCCCTGGCCAATTTCGTGCACCCCTTTCGGCGGGTGAAACAAAAGAACAACAGCTAGGCGCGCTCCGGCGAAACGGGGCCTGCAAGGATCAGATCTGCTGCCCCGGGGAAGTCCGGTGCATTCAATAGGGACTCTCGTTCGTCTGTTTCCATGGCCTCGAACGTGCGTGCTCCGTTGCCGGTGCCAACTAGGATGCTGCGGCATCCTGCCGACCGACCCGCCTCAAGGTCGCGAGCACTATCGCCCACCATCCAGGAGCGGGTGAGATCTATATCTAGGTCCGCGGCGGCGCGCAGCAACAGACCTGGTTCAGGCTTGCGACAGTTGCAAGCCTGCCGCAGAGCGGGAGTGCCATGCTCGGGGTGGTGGGGGCAATGGCCTATCCAGTCCAGGGTTACCCCTTCGTTTGCGAGCAACTCCCGGAGATGACCATGGATCTCAGCCAAGGTCGCTTCGCTCAAAATTCCGCGTGCTACCCCACTCTGGTTGGTGACCACACAGAGCAGCCATTGGTTTTGGGCAAGGCGGGCTAGGCCTTCAGCAACGCCCGGGAGGAGTTCCAGCTGTGCTGGGTCAGCGAGGTAATTCACCTCGCGGTTGAGGGTACCGTCCCTATCGAGGAAGACGGCGCGGTTCACTACTGGTCGCTGCTACGCCGGAGGCGCACGAAAATCCGGCCTCGGATTGGCTGCTCCAACCGGGTTGAGTTGGCGCGCTTGTAGAAGAAGAAGAAATCCTTGCTGGGGAGGAACATCGGGAAGTTCCAAGCCTTGGGTGAGGTGCTGGCTTCACTCCAAAGCACGAGTTCACCCTGGCGTTCATCCTTTATCTGGCGAACCCCTGTCTGGTACCCCTCAAGGACGAATTCGATGCGCCGGCCATCGGGATCGGGCAGATCGACGAGAGCGGGGGTCACAAAGCCGGTATCCTCGCCATCTACAAGGATGGCGGCGCCGGGGGGGGCGCTGGAGAAGTGCAGGGGCTGATTGGCTGCACAGGATGCTAGAAGGGCTAGTAGCCCGCTTGTCCAAGCTCGCATGTTGGGATTCTCCGGGCTGAAAAGGTCCAAGGCAAGTACGGGATTCGGTTGGTTCGGACGACAACTACCCTAGGATTGTTCGGTTATCCGCTCCTTCCACTTGAGCCATGCCTCCCGGCCCTCCCCAGCAGCCCACCCAGGACTCCCCAGATCCCCACGCCTATCCAGCAGGAGAGAGGGGTGAGGTGCGTTTGTGGCTGGGCCTGGCCTGCCTCCTGGGCTTGGTTCGATTCTGGAATTTAGGACACTGGAGCCTGTGGCTTGATGAGGCCCTGACCTGGGCAGATGCCCATCACGGGGATAATTACAACTGGCCGGGCTACGCCCTCGTGCGCTGGACGGCGGAGTTCTTGGGCGAGGGGCCTAGCGAGTTTTCCCTCCGCCTGCTCCCGGCCCTCGCTGGGTGGCTGGCTATTCCTGCTGCTTGGTGGGCCTTGCAGCCCTGGGTTGGTGGGCGGCGCGCGGCTCTCGTTGCCCTGCTCGTGGCCCTGAGCCCATGGGAGGTGTACTGGTCCCAGACGGCACGTTTCTACACCATGGTCCAGTTGACCTCCCTGCTCGGCGCGGGGTTCGTCCTACGCGGGCTCTTACGCAATTCCATCCCGACGGCCTGTTTGGGGCTTGGTGTAGCTGCATTGGGAGCGCTACTTCAACTGCAGGCTGTGATTGTATGCGTCGCGCTGGCCTGCGGGCCGGCCTTGGCTTGGCTGGTGCTCCGGAAGTGGGGGCCTCCGAATGGGGGCTCCGACGGCATGGCCCAGCTGCCCACGCGGGTCGTGAGGGCTCTAATCGTTGTTAGCGTTCTGTCGGGCCTGATCGTGCTGCCGTGGGCGCTGGATGTCTTCGGCAAGTACAGGGACGTCAAGCATGATCCACCACTGTCCTCGCTCCTCCACCTCGTTCGCAGCACTGCGTACTACTTGACCCCGGCGCTTTCGGTTGCGGCACTCATCGGAGCGCTTGTGATTGGAAGGACCAGGGACGTGCGCGGCGGCGTGCTCCTCGGCATTGTCGTTTGCGGTGCGAGTTGCTTGGGGGCGGCGGGGGTCTACGCCCGTGCCAGCGCCCAGTACGGCCTGGCATTCATGCCGTTTGTCTGCGCCTTGGCCCTTTGGGCGACATCGCTCGAGCCTTTAGATTCGCGACGGAGCCTGCGCTTGGCCGTGGTCGCCGTGCTCTGCGCCCCATTGCTTGCTGGCCTAGCCCTTTACTTTACCTCGCAATATGGACAGCGTCCCCGTTGGGAGGAGGCCTACGGTTACGTGGACTCCCTGCGCGCTGAGGATGATCTTATCCTGGGGATGCAGGCGCCTGTGGGCGAGCTCTACCTGGTGCCGGGTGCGACGGATCTACGGCACCCGGAGCTGGTCCGATGGTGCGATCGCAGCCGACCACGAGCCTGGCGCACGGCGGCGAAAACCAAAAAGACGATCTGGGTCGTCGTCCGTCCGGACTTCCTGACGGAGTGGGAACCCAAAGACCGTGAGGCCTTTGAGCGCTTCCTGAGGGAGGATTGCCGCTTGCAGCGGCGCTTCCCGGTCCGACAGGAGGGCCGCGACCTTGATGTGGAGGTCTACCGTCATCGCTGATGCTTGCCGAGGCGAGCAGTCGAAGCGCTGATCAGTTGGCTCTGCCCAGGAACTCGCCGTTATCGGTCTTGATCTTGATCTGCTCCCCGACGTTGATGTGCAGGGGCACCTTGACCTTGAGTCCGGTCTCCATCACGGCCTCTTTCTTGACGTTGGTCGCGCTGTTGCCCTTGACGGCCATTTCAGCCTCGGCCACTTCTAGAATGACCGACGGTGGAAGGTCGATACTGATGGGAGTGGACTCATGGAAGGTGACCTCGACAACTTCGCTTTCCTTGACGTAGGCCATGGGGGCCTCACCCTGCTCGGGCGGGATCGTAAACTGCTCGAACGAGTCTTGGTCCATGAACACGAAGTCCCCGTTGCCTTCCTTGTACAGGTATTGGGCCTTCTTGCGATCCAGGTAGGCCACCTCGAAGGAATCACCCGCAGCGGGTCGGAAAGAGCCGGTCTGGCCCGTCTCCAAGTTGCGCGTTTTGACATGAATGATGGCCCTCCAGTTCCCAGGAGTGGAGTGACTGTAGTCGGTGACGAGGAGCAGTTGACCGTTCTTGAGCAGGACGATCCCCTTGCGTAGTTCTGTTGCTTTGGCGTTCATGGGGGGGTGCAGGGGGTGGGGAGGCGACGAGGCTAACACACTGGCTCGGCTTGCGTTGCCACCCGGAGGTGGGGGCGGCCAGGTGGGGGCTAGAACTCCCGGCGCTGACTGGAGGATCCGATTTCAAGGGCGCGCCTGTACTTACTCACCGTACGTCGGGCGATCTGGATGCCATCCTTCTCGGCGAGAGCTTCGGCCAATTGATCATCGGACAGGGGGGCGCTCTTGTCTTCGCCGTCCACGAGTTGGCGCAGGCGGTCCTGGATGCTGACCCTGCTGGTGGCCTCCCCGGTGCTCTTGGTCGTGCCCCCGGCGAAGAAGAACTTTAGAGGGAAGATGCCATTGGGCGTTTGAGCGTGCTTGCCCGAGACTCCCCTGGATATCGTTGAGATGTGGACCTCGATCGCATCGGCCACCTCCTGCATACGCATGGGCTGGAGAGCGCTGATACCGCGTTCAAGGAAGCCGTGCTGGCGCTTAAATATCTCGCAGGCGATGCGTTCGAGGGTGGACTGGCGTTGTCGGAGGGCATCGATGAACCAGCGCGCAGACTCCATTCGTTGCTTGACCCACTCGCGCACCTTCTCGTCCTCGCTACTCTGCTGCAGTAACCGGCGGTATGCGGGGCTAATGATTAGCTCTCGGTTGCGCTCCTTGTCCAGTCGCACAATGTACTCGCCGTCTACCTCCTCGACGATGACCTCGGGCGTAATGGTGTTGGCTGTACGCCCGCCGTATTCGGCACCGGGGTGGGGATCCAAACTCCGGATTACTGCGATCGCGTCCTTGATCTCCTCCACGGTGCGTCCGGTTGCCTTCGAGATGCGAGGTAGCCGATTGCCCTCTAGATCCTTGAGGTGTTCAGCGAGGATCGTGCGCTCCAGGGCATGCTCAGCCTCGGCCTCATCTAACTGTAGGAGTAGCGCGTTGCGAAGATCTGTAGCGCCCAGAGCCGGATGGGTGACACGCCTTAGTCGCCGTAGCCCCACGTGGATCTCCTCAACCGCAACGGTCCGATTGAGTTGGCGAGAGAGTTCACGGGCCACGTCTTCGCGGTCCTCCGGTAGATATCCGTGTTCGTCGAGAGACCACACGATGTACTCCAGAACCTGTCGATCCTCGTCCTCAACGCTAAGCAGCGCAATCTGCTGCAGGACTGCATCCGCCAGGCACTCCGGCTCGGCGGCAGCATTGTTCATAGCCTCATATTTGCGGTCGGATTCTTCCGCTGGTAGGCGTTGCCCTGATGGGCTGTCACCAAAATCCCGTTCGTAGCGCTCGAGTTCATCAAGCATGCCCTCCAAGCCCTCGGTCGTTTGCGCATCCTCACCGCGATCATCATGCGGCTCAGCGGCGGCGTCCGCGGGAGCGTCTTCGCCGTCTCCTTCGGCAACCTCCAATAATGGATTTTCGGTCAGCTCTGCGTCGATGCGCTCCATCAACTCCAAGGAGGGGAGTTGCAGGATCTGCATGGCCTGGATCATCTGCGGCGATTGCAGCAGGCGTTGTTCCAGGCGGGCCGATTGATGGAGTCCGAAGCGCAAGTTGATGGGTTTGGTTGGGGCTGGGAGCCCGTCTATCATACTCCCGGCCGGGCCTTGGGCCGGACCGCCATCTTGCGGCTCTCCATTTCATGGGACTCCAGCGGGTGGGCTTCCAGCCCCGATCTGGGATTCTTCCCGGTATTGGGAGTGATGCGTGACTTGACCCCGGTTCGGGAGTTAGAAAGGGTGCATGCAAGAGGCTTGGCTAGACGTGCATCAAGGTGGCCAGACGAATCGATACGCATTCTCTGGTGTTCGTACTCGCGTAGGTGGTGAGGGCTGCGATGTCGTACTGGCTGAAACGCCTGGCGTTCCAGCCAGCTCTTCCGAGCTCCACATCTGGATGTCGCCGCCGCGAGTGGTGTATATCGGGCGGGGGGATCCTCCGCTTCTGGATGGGCGAGTGTTCGAGCAGGCGCCCCTTGAGTCAGGTAGCAGCCTTCAGTGGCGTGGAGCCGTTCTGGTCTTCGGCCAGGGGGCTAGCGTCTTGGAGGAGCTTGAGGAGGAACCTGGTCAGGATGGCTCAGACGGCGCCGCTGGGGCCATCCCGGATGAAGTGGCAGGGCGTATCCGTTCCGGACTGCTGGCCGATCTCAATCTGACGGACAAGCAGGCTGTGAAGCGCTGGCGGGCGGCTGTGATCGCATCGGAGTTCGATTCCGCAGCCTGCGCCCGGGAACTATTGGCTGGAGAGCAGGTGCCTCCCGGGGACACCCGGATGCTAGAGCGTGCCACTCGCCTACAGCGCGATTTGCTCATGTCCGCACATCAGAGGGGCGCTAAGGGGGTTCGCCGCAGGGCGAGGGCTGCGACTCGCACTGGAGCGGCCTATGTATTGGCTAATCTGATCGCGATTTTGATCTACACCTTGGTGGTGCTGGCAGTCATGCTCCTCGTGCGCGTAGAGTACGGCACGAGCTTCGACGGATTTATCGACAGGATCCTCGGGGTGTTTGATCGCTAGTCCTCGGGTCGCCCATCTACTGCCTGTTGTAGCCCCCCCCCAGTTCACCGCTCCTCCCATTCATGTCTGACCCTCAGCAAGACAAGAGCCTGTTCTCATTGGTGCAGATCCAGCACCTCATGCGAGTGGAGTTCAATCGTGCACAGCGCTACAGCTACCCGGTCGCATGCCTCCTCGTCTCTGTGGATCGCCTTGGACACCTGCGTGACCTCTACGGGTATGAATCCAAAGAGGAGATATTTGAAGCGGTCGTGGGGATGCTGAAAATCAAAACGCGCTGCTCGGATTTTCTAGGGCGCATGGCCGACGACAGGCTGTTGGCCGTCGTTCCGCACACGGATGGAGAAGGCGCCACCGTGTTGGCCAACCGATTGCTCGATGGAGCGCGGAACATGACCTTCACGGCGGACGGGCGCACCATTCAAGTCACCGTCTCGGTGGGGGTCTCCCACAATGGCGGGGGAACAGCCCTCTTCTTTGATGCCATGTTCCTGGCGGCGGAAGAGGCCCTGGCTGCGGCCTCTAGCGTGGGTGATTGCATGCAGTTGCTCGATCCCGGGGGGATTCCCGCCGAATGAAGGTCCTCCTCGCGGACGACGAGGTCACGGTCTTCGTTACGCTGCGGGACGCATTGGAGGAGGCCGGGCACGAGGTGCTGGGAGCCACTGATACGCGTTCTGCGCTGGAGGCCTTAGAGGACCGTGGCCAGGGTGTGCCGGAAGTTGTCATTACCGACATCCGCATGCCGGGGGGCAGTGGTATCGATGTCTTACGGAGAGCCGTCGAACTCGACCCCGATCGGCCCGTGATTCTCATGACGGGCTACGCGACCATCAAGGACGCGGTGGACGCCATGCGTCTGGGGGCCGTGGATTACATCCAGAAGCCCTTCCGCAATGAGACCATCGTGAAGCGTCTCGAAACGCTCTCGCGTGTGCGTGACCTCGAGACGGAAAACGAGACCCTCCGGGGGCAGTTGGACCACGGAGGCGGCTTTGCCGACGTGATTGGAGAGTCCCCGTTGATGCGATCCGTGTTCGAGCGGGTACGGACCGTGGCGGGCTCCGATGCGACGGCCCTGATCGTTGGAGAGAGCGGCACGGGAAAGGAGCGCATTGCCCGGGCACTGCACGATCTCTCAGGTCGCAGCCAAGAGCCATTTGTCGCTATATCGTGCGCGGCGCTTCCAGAGACCCTGCTAGAGGCGGAACTATTCGGCCATGAGAAAGGCGCCTTCACCGATGCCCGCAAGGAGCGGCGCGGCCGTTTCGAACTGGCCGACAAGGGAACCTTATTCCTCGATGATGTGGACGACATGCCGCTTCCGACCCAGGTCAAGCTGCTGCGTGTCTTGCAGGAGCGCAACTTTGAGCGCGTGGGCGGGGAGCGCACCCGATCCGTGGACATTCGGGTGGTCGTTGCCAGCAAAGTAGACCTGCGAGCAAGGGTGCGCGAGGGGCTGTTCCGCGAGGACCTCTTCTATCGGCTGAACGTTGTTCCGATCCCATTGCCGCCTCTCAGGGAGCGTACCGGGGACGTGGCCTTGTTGGTGCAGCATCTGATGGAGCGACACGCCCGCGGCCGCGTTTACACCTTGCCCGAGAGTGCTCTCGCCATGCTGGATCGTTACGCCTGGCCCGGTAATGTGCGCGAGCTGGAAAACGCCGTGCAGCGCGGGATAGCCCTGGCAGGGAAAAACTCGGCGATTGCGGCGGAGGACCTCCTCCCCCAGGATTCGCGCTGGCGCGGGGCGCTAGAGGTGCATGACGAGATCCAACCTCTACGTGACCTCTTGTTCCAGACGGAGCGTGCGCATGTGCGCCGTGCACTTGAGGCGACGGGCGGGCATCGGTCCCAGGCGGCTTCCTTGCTGGGGATTTCGCGCAAGGTTCTCTGGGAGAAACTCAAGGCCCATGGTCTGAGTCAGGACAAAGAGGACGCCGCTGAGGATCAAGGTGAGTAGTTGGCCCACGATTTCCCTTCCCGAGGGGACCCTTGCGGTAGGGGACTTGCATCTGGACGTCTTTGACGTTGAGCGGCCCCGGCTGTTTCGGGAGTGGTGCGAGGGTTTGGGTGCAACACACCTATTGATATTGGGGGACCTGTTTGAGTTCTGGGTGGGGCGGCATCAGCTGGGCTTGCCTGGGACTGCAGAAATCATACGGGGAGTGCAAGGTTTGGTTGATCGGGGGGTGGGTGTTGACGTCCTTCACGGCAACCGGGACTACCTCCTGGGGGCTCCGTTTGAGGCGGCGAGCGGGGCTCGCGTGTTCCCTCAAGGGGTTCGTTGTGTGGCAAGAGATGAGCAGGACCATTCAGGGGAAGCGACCTTGTTCCTGCACGGCGATGAGTTGTGCAGCGCGGACCGCTCCTATCAACTCCTGCGGACGGTGCTCCGCTCGCGGCCGATGCGGGCCCTTCAGAATGGCCTGCCTCTTCCTGTACAGCTTCGACTGGCGCAGTCACTGAGACGTACCTCCGTACGGAGCACCTCGGGCAAAGCTATGCAGCAGGTGCAGATGGTTCCTGAAACGGCTGCGGATCTGGCCGCATCGTCGGTTTCGCAGACCCTGATCTGCGGTCACGCCCACCGCTGGCGTGAGGAGTGCGGCGATGCATTGCGATGGATCGTCCTGGATGCTTGGGGCGGACAGCGTGATGCAGTGCAACTGTGTTCCGGCCGCTGGGAAGGCGCGAACTCGGGAATCCAGTTTCCGCCAGCAGCCATCCGTTGACCCAGGCAGTCTCGGTCGTAAACTGCTGGCCCGGCGCTTTTGCGCGGGCAGTACGGTACCCATGATTATCGCCATCGACGGCCCCGCTGCATCGGGCAAGAGCACAGTAGCCCGGACTCTGGCCCAGCGCCTGAATCTCACTTTTCTAGACACGGGCGCCATGTATCGCGCCGTCACCTTGCGGGTGTTGGATTCAGACGTAGACCCGAGTGATGAGGCGGGGTGCGCGCGGGTCGCGGGATCCATTGTTCTGTCATTTGACATGCAAGGGCACGTCCTCATCGACGGTGAGCCCGGCGAGCCAGAAGTTCGAGGGGCGGCGGTGACAGCTGCGGTGTCGACTGTGGCGGCCCACGCTGGGGTAC
>JAPKBO010000296.1 GCA_028823395.1 Planctomycetota bacterium
GGAAAAGTTTCGAGCCGAGCTCGCTCGTCGTGAGGTGGGTGGAGGGCAGAAAGTCCTTATGGGTGCCGCAGAATTGGGCGAGGATTTTGCTAGGCGCCTGCGGGAAGAACTGACCGAGGAAAATCAGCGCATACTCTTTCCCCAATTGGGAAGACAAAGCAACCGGCATGTTCCTGGGGTGTATTTTGGAATACTCCCGAACAAGGATTGGAAGCGAGATTTCGCTGAGCATCCAGCCAAGCACTTTGTGCGTCGGACCAATTCAATGGGGTGGCGTGAGGACACGGATCCCGCCGAAAATCCCGTCGATTTGTGCATTCTCGTCATGGGCGACTCCCACACCGAAGGTGTTTGTGCGAATGCGGAGTCACTGGCTAACCGCTTTGAGCATCGGCTTCGTGAAGAGCGTCCAGCCGAAAGCGTCGAAGTCTGGAACGTTGCGACGGGCGGGTTCACCCCGGCCAACTACATGGGCACTCTCACGGCCTACGGAGAGATGAAGCCCAATGCACTGGTCTTGGTCTTCTACGGTGGAAATGACTTTCGCGAGTCCCTCGCTCCATGGCGCTTTATCTATCGCGGTCGACCCGGAGGTGGCTTAGGAATCGACGTCTCCCCGTTGATTGAAGCTGGCAGGCAAGGTACCGCCCTATTGGGGCAGGAGATCTACCAGGCATTGGGGTTTTCGGCGAATCCAGGCTCGGCCAAGGATGCCCTGCGTCTGGCTCAGGCTTGCGGGATGGAGCTCGATCGCCAATGCCGCGAGCGGGGCATGCAGTTTCTCTTCGTCTACTTACCGCCGCCATCGTCTGCGCAGCCCGACCGTTTCCGTGAACACGTACTCGATGGCTTACGCTCAATAGGCGGCAACCTCGACGGGCTCAATTTCAGCGACATCCTTGCGGATTCCACCTTGCAAGGACTTACGGAGGCTGGTGTCGCCACCCTGGACTTGCGGCCGGCTTTCGCCAACGCCTCCGTATCTCTCTACTGGGATACAGACCTGCACCTGAATGTGGACGGCCATGAATTGGCAGGCAAGTTGATACACCAGGCGTTCAAGCTGTTGCCTTTGCGTTGAGTGCTGCCTAATCCGCGCGCAGGGTGCGTTCCATCGTGGCCCAGTCCTCGGGGAGAGCGTGACCCCGAAGTCGCTCGGGCTGCTGGGTCAAACGTGCGTGCAGCTTCCTGTACTGTTGGCCGATGAGATCGAGCAGATTCGAGGGTGTGGCACGTCCTTGGCTTTGACTGGATGCGCGGTAGTTCTCCAGGAATTCCCTGCGCTCTTCGGCCTCGAGCAGGTGTGCGCTCTCCAGCAGGAATCCACCCAGGTCATAGGCCGGAGAACGGAAATGCACACAGTCGCCGCCGGCCCAGAGGTCCAGAAACAGAATGCGCCTAGGCCAATCCGTTGGAGCTACCAGAATGTTGCGTGGGAAGAGGTCGTGATGCACGAATGAGAGGGCATGCATGCGTCCGACCTCTTGGGCCAGCTCTCTCAACAGCTCCCGACGGCCTGGCGACGGCTCATTTTCCAGAGCTGCGTCCAGGGTCGTGCTACCAAGAACCTGGCGTGTGATCAGGAATTGGTATGCCGGTAAGCCATGCCGCCTAATGACCCCGCCGACCATTGGCAGGGGTACCTGGAAGTGCCGATTGTGAAGCCAGCACATGTTGAAGTACTCCTGCACGCACGGGACATGGCCCAGCCGAAACCAACCACGCAAAGCGTGGCGCCACCGGGACTTGCCCTTTAGCTTCCCGGCTTTGCAGTAGCATGAGGCGCCGGCAAAGGTGAGAAACTCGCCGACCGGCGTCGGGCGCTTCACAAGTTCTTGCACTAGCTCGTGAGCCTCGTCCAGAGATCCCGCAACCCAACCGTGAATCTTGGCGCGACCCATGCTGCTCTTGTAGACGTTAGCCGCAATGTCGACGTTGCCCGCGTGCAACTCGCTGGCCGCCTCTAGCGGTCCGGGGTCATATGCGGGACGCATGTCAGGATCGAGGCCTGCCGTCGTGCTTGGGCGCGGGATGGGGAATTTATTCGGCATGTCAGCCTTGGCCGGTGGGCGTGGCCCCGAAGATCAGAAAGGTCTGCTGGGAAATGAATCGCAGGCTAGAGAAGTATTCCAATGGCTCGGCACCGGCTGCACGAACAAGGCGCTCCAACTCACCTCGATGGAGGGCTGTCCGGGAATCCGAGTGGCGTGCGTGGCGCACGCCCTTGCGCCGACGCCAGGCATGCCAGGACGTGGAGTCCCAGAAGGAGAGGAGTACCGGTCCCGCACTGACTCGCAGAAGCTCCTCGATGAGTGCCGCGCGTGAGTTCTCATCGGCGACGTGATGCAGCAGTCGACAACAGACCACGGCACCGAAAGTGCGTGATGGGAACGGCAGAGCCCACGCAGAACCCTGGACGAATTCGCCTCCCGATCCTTCTGCCAGCATGAAAGGGGATGCGTCGAGCCCAACGTAGCGTCCCCCCCTCGCCTCGATGGCTTCCCGTAATCGCCCAGCGCCTGAGGGTGCGTCAAGCACAAGTTGACCGCCAAGGTTCGGCGCGTGGCGAGCGAGGGCCCGTGCCACACGGTTGGGGTCGCGGCTGGCCGCTCTGGCATTGCGCCAACGACTGCCCGCATAGTGGGCGCCAGACTCGGCATGCTGCCAGTGGCTGCGGATGTGCCGGGGATCGAGGTTGGGGGCGGGCATAGAAGGGTTCCGGGGCGAGTTGTACCTTTTCTGGACCTCCCATGGATCGCGCAAGTCGGGGGGCTCCAGATGATGCACCAGTCTCTACTCTCCTATCCATGCTGAAAGAGTTCTACCCCTACTGGCTCGCAGGCCAAGCTGCGAGCGGAGCGAATGAGACCGTTGTCCTGAACAAGTTCAACGGCGAACTCGTTACGCGCGTGGCGCGTGCCGATCAGGAGACCCTTCTGGAGGCCATAGCTGCCGCCCAAGCGGCCTCTCGCCCCATGGCGCAGATGGCCGCGTACGAACGGGCTGCAGGC